>CAMZEQ010000047.1 GCA_947305835.1 uncultured Alphaproteobacteria bacterium
TGTTTCCTTCGGCGGTACGGACAATATAGCCAAGACCACCCATTTCATTTTCAACCGCAAAAGCATTCAATTTATCAAACCAACTGCGGGGTTTATCGGCTGATTTCGGGGCACGAATCGCACGGACAAAGCCACCTTCAGCCACCATATTTGCAAAAATACCGAAATCAGAGCCGGCAAAAACTTCGGACACATCCACGATTTTTAAGGGGTTGCGCAAATCCGGTTTATCTGTCCCATAGGTCAGCATCGCTTCATCAAAGGGAATGCGAATAAAGGGCGCTGTGGAACAGGTGGCATCGGGCGCAAATTCTTTGAAAATGGCACTGATTAATTTTTCGCCCACTTCCATAATTTCATCTTGCGTTACAAAGGACATTTCCCAGTCGATTTGATAAAATTCCCCAGGGGAACGATCGGCGCGCGAATCTTCATCACGAAAACAAGGCGCCAGTTGGAAATACCGGTCAAAGCCCGCCACCATCAACAATTGTTTAAATTGTTGTGGGGATTGCGGCAGGGCATAAAATTCGCCTTTGTGGACACGACTTGGAACCAAATAGTCGCGCGCACCTTCCGGACTGGACGAAGTTAAAATTGGTGTTTGAAATTCCGTAAAGCCCATTTCCCACATGCGATCGCGCACAAATTTGTTTAAACGGTTACGCATTAAAATATTGGCATGGGGTTTAGATCTACGCAAATCCAAGAAACGATAGGTCAAGCGTTGTTCTTCGGATAGTTCTGATGAATCGGCCGTAATTAAAAACGGTAATACTTGCGCTTCCCCCAAAGTTTCAACTTTATTTACAACCACTTCAATTTCACCTGTGGGCATTTTGGGGTTGACGGTCGCAGAATCGCGCAAAACAACCTTGCCTTCCACACGGATAACGGATTCAGGACGCGCTTTTTCCAATTCTTTAAAACACGGTGCATTAATGTCCACCACACACTGCGTAATGCCATCGTTATCGCGCAAATCCACGAAAAGCAGATTCCCATGGTCGCGCTTGGTTTGAATCCAACCTGATAAAACCACATCTTCGCCGGCATTGCTAGAACGCAGCTGCCCGCATAATTTTGTTCTGTAAGTTTGCATTTTATAACCTTTCTTTTTGTTAAGCGTCAGGGCGAATTTCGTTCGCTGTGCCACCTGACTTCAGGATCCAATGAATCCCCTTAAGCACGCTGTTTCGGGCGCAACCCGAAGGGTTCTAATCAGTGCAAAACACCTTTCTTCCCTTATGCTCCCCTGTGTCGGCAGGATCAAAGCGAGGCTCATTATATCAAATAAAAAAATAAAAATCAACGATTATTTTAATTTGTCAGCATAATCTTTAAGTAAAACGAATCGAAAACCCCGGGCTTTCAACTTGGGTAAAACACGCATCAAACCGCGACCTGTTTCTTTTTCCGGATGATTCATATGACAAATAATAATATCACCGGGCTTAGCCGTCAAAAAAGCTGCCTCAACTTCATCTGCAGAATATGTGGCCCCCTTATCACCCAATACGGCAAATCCGATAGTTTGAAAGCCCATATCTTCAATCATCTGAGCAGCCCCTTCATCATAATAGGCCGTTCCCGAACGATAAAAAACAGGCCGCCGCCCCGTAGCTTTTTCCATTTTATCCGCATTCAGTGCAACTTCGTCATAAAGTTCACCCGCATTTTTTGTGCCAGCAATACCATAAATACTCTGCCCTGTTAGAGAAGCAGGACGATGGGCAATACCATGATTTTCAATTTCAAACAAAGGATTAGCTGCCAAACGAGCGAACTTTTCCGGATACTTATCCATCCAACGACCGGTAATAAACATTGTGGCCGGGATTTCATTTTGAATTAAAAATTCTATTAAATCTTCATCCAAACTATCCGTTTTTGAACCACAAGCATCCATAGTTAAAGCAAGAATTTTTTCATCTGTATCGATACGAGTACGCACCTGAGGTACTGTCTCAGACCATTGATGCGGTTCAAAATTACCGTAACGCCAAAGGCATTCCAGCTTTCGCCAATTGACAAAATATCCGCAAATAAGAATTATTAAAAAAAGACAAATCAGTCTTTTACGCACTTTAATCGCCGCAAATAGCGTTAAAATCAACCGTCTGACCATTCAAAGGAACTGTTACATCCTGAACGGAACCGTCATCCATTTCTTCATCCTTCAAAGAAAAAGAAACATCCTCCGCCATCTTTAACTGGGCCATTTTAGAGATAAGAGCACGACACATTCTACCTTTGATCGGTTCGCCGTTTGAATTGGTAATTTGCATCATAAAATCATTATTTTCGGAATCAGGATTTGCCTGAAAGGTCAAAGTATAGTTCCCAACAGTCTTTTGATAGGCAGATAAAAATTGATCCAGCTGATCTTTTGATGTGAAAGAACCTTGGGCCAATTTCGGATAAATCTGGGTCACTTGTAAATTCATATGATAGAGAATATCATTGATTTCTCTTTCCTGATTGGATGTGCGAAAAGCCCAAAATCCCCCTACAGATAAGATTCCCACAATGGCCAAAATAGCCATCACCTCAACCATTGTACGTCCTGATTCGGCAGTACCACGGAAAATATATTTCTTAAAATTGCGTATTGTCATGTCTTTTTCAATAGCATTTTTATTTTTTGATGTCAAGCATATTTTTAAAAATTTTATTGATTTTTTTGAAAATTTGATATAGACTTGAAAACAAAGGATAAAATTGCATGCACATACTTGTTATCGAAGATGATAAAATTACCAATCAAAACATTTGCCTGCTTTTGAAAAGGGATCGAATGATCCCTGAGGCAGCCTATTGCGGACGAGATGGTTTAGAATTGATCAAATTATACGAATATGACCTGATTATTTTGGATTTACTGTTACCTGATATGCAGGGCATAGAAATTTTAAAGCAGATACGACAACAAAAAGTGGATACCCCTGTTCTGGTTTTGTCAGGACTAAATCAAACAGATAAAAAAGTGGAATGTTTTAATGCCGGGGCAGATGACTATTTGACAAAACCCTATGAACGAATCGAATTATTGGCCAGGATAAAAGCTATTGTCCGGCGTAATCGCGGCATTTCAGATGCTGTGATTTGTATCGGAAAAATAAAGATAGATATGAACACTAAAACTGTTTTTGTCGGCAATCAACTGGTTCCTTTAACTGCAAAAGAATATGCTTTATTGGAATTATTAGCCCTCAAAAAAGGCATCACAGTTACAAAAGAAACTTGCTTAAATCAACTGTATGGGATTATGGATGAACTACCTGACAGTAAAATTATAGATGTCTTTTTATGTAAAATGAGGCGTAAAATCAAAGCCTTAACAGGTGGCGAAGATTACATCCAAAACGTTTGGGGACGCGGTTACATCCTAAAAGCGCCGGATAAAAATCCACGTTCCCGTTAATCAATCCCTTCGATTTTTCGAACTGATTTTTTAATTCTTACCTTATAAATATTCGGCTAATTCGTTTTTTATATCCGTAATTTCAGCCAAAAAAGCATCTTGATTTTTCTGATTTTCGTTTTCTTTGTCCGGCACGATCAAAGCATCTTCACCACTTGCTAAACGTTTTTGGACACCCTTGATCGTTAAAAAGTCTTTGTACAAGAAATCGCGAATACGTGCCAAAAGGACCACATCTTGTGTCTGGTAGTAACGACGCCCCATTCGTTTAATGGGCTTAACCTGCTTGAATTGAGTCTCCCAAAAGCGCAAAACAGATGGCTGAACCTGCAATAACTCAGCAACTTCTGCTATGGTACGATAGGCGTTTTCTGATTTCACGGAACAACCTTACTTCTTATTGTTTTTCAAAATTGGCGAAGGCCGAAAAGCCAAGACGGTTCTGGCAGAAATAGGATATTCCTTTCCCGTTTTGGGATTACGCCCGAGGCGTTCCTTTTTCATATAGGGTTCAAATGAAGCAAAACCGGAAATTTTCACATTGCGATGCGTTGCTAACTCTGCGGCTATGATTGAAAAGGTTTTTTCAATCATTTTAAATGCATCCGCATGCGAAAAGCCCAATTCCTGATGGATTGCCTCAGCAATATCAGAACGTACCAGTGTTTTTACTTTTTCTGTCATTTTTACCTTTCTCCTTTTTTATCAGGATAATAGTGCAACAATTTAAAAAATTATGCAAGTACTTTTTTTATTTTTTTTACGGGGCGGTCGTATCGTCCAAAGCGGACATATTCAAAACAGTGGCAATTTCGTTCTTTGTCTTTTCACAAATATCCTGACGAGCCATCTTAATCGCCGCTTCAATAGCACAAGAAAAACCATACGCATCCGTACCGCCATGACTTTTAACGGAAATCCCCTTTAAACCCAAAAACATTGCACCGTTATAAATACGCGGATCAAATTTCTTTTTGAACTTAGATAAACTGGAATGCGCCATTAAAAAGCCAAACATCGAAATCCAAGAACCTTTTACTTCCTGTTTCAAAGCTTTAGCGATAAATTTGGCTGCACCTTCAATTGTTTTTAAAGCTATGTTACCCGAAAAACCGTCAGAAACAACCACATTTGTCTTGCCTGCCGAAATATCATTCCCTTCCACAAAACCGTAATAATTAATTTTATCACCCATTTCGTGTAAAATAGCGGCAGCTTCACGAATTTCTTCGCGACCTTTTGTTTCTTCCGACCCGATATTTAACAAACCGATTGATGGTTTTTCCTCATTAAACAAAACATGGTATAAGACTTCTCCCATTAAAGAAAACTCCACCAAATTTTGCGGATCACATTTGGCATTTGCCCCTAAATCCAACATCACGATCGGACCGCTTGCAGACGGCAAAATGCCGGCAATCGCAGGTCTGTCGATCCCCTGTAAGGTTCCCAAGCAAATCTTGCTCATTGCCATTAAAGCACCTGTATTACCTGCAGAAACAACAGCTTTTGCATAACCGTTTCGAACAGCCATAATCGCTTTCCACATGCTTGTTTCCCGCCCGGAACGTAAAATCTGGGCCGGTTTAGCATCGGCACGCACAAAATCTGTTGTGTGATGAATCTTATAACATTTCGGATCCAATCCCACTTCTGCAATGATCGGTGTCAACTTAGCCTCATCCCCAAACAAGAAGAAAAATAATTCTCCCGGATGATCTTTTGCCACCATTGAAACACCCTCAATGATGCATCGGGGCGCATTATCTCCCCCCATTGCATCAATTGAAAGAATTAAAGTTTCTTTTCCTGTCAAGGGAAAAATCCTTATTTGGTTGCCTTTTTGACCAATACTTCTTTTTTACGGTATGTACCGCAAGACGGACAAACATGATGCGGACGCATCATTTCACCACACTTGGGGCATTCCATAACGGCGGCTGCCGACAAAGCGTCATGAGAACGACGCATATCACGTTTTGATTTAGATGTTTTCTTTTTAGGTGTTGCCATTTTATTTTCTCACTTTCATTAAAATATTTTTGTATTATACACAGATTTCACTTCTTTTGCAAGCTTTTTTTAGCTTTAGGAATTTTTTTTACAACTTCATCACGCAAATCCATTGTTGTTGCCATAAAAGTCCCTTCCTTTACAATATCCTTAAATGTTGTCTTACCTGACCAAGTTTGAACAACGCCACCGGCCTCTTTAACCAACAAATATCCGGTCGCAATGTCCCACAAATGAATGCGACTTTCCATAAAAAGATCCGATTGACCGGCTGCCAACGAAGCCAAGGCCAAAGTAGTACTGCCATTCATTCGTATAGCAGAATTCTCTTTTAAAAAAATGTCGGTAAGTTCAGGATGGTTCACCAAAAAGGCAGGATTCAACGAAATGACGGTTGTACCCATGTTACGACGTGCGGAAACCCGCAAACGTTCATCCCCGGTCGGTCTCATCACAAATGCACCCTGCCCTTTTTCAGCATAATAAAGCTCATTTAAAACAGGATTAAAAACAACCGCATTCAAAACTTCATCACCCCGCATCAAAGCCAAAGAAATCGCAAATGTCGGAATCGCATGAATAAAGTTCGTCGTTCCGTCGATGGGATCGATAATCCAACAATAAGGTGAATTATTCTTTGGGGCAATTGTACCGCACTCTTCGGACAAAATACCAAAATCAGGCTTTGCCTCTTGTAACAAAGAAATCAACTTTTTTTCAACCATCAAATCAGCACTGGATACAAAATCACCCGGCCCCTTTTTACTGAGCTGCAAATGAGATACCTCATGAAAATCCCTGAGCAATGAAGAAGAAGCACGACGCACAGCCTTTACCATTAAATTTAACATC
>CAMZEQ010000048.1 GCA_947305835.1 uncultured Alphaproteobacteria bacterium
CGTTAAAGAATAAAATTTTTATAAATCTTTTAAAAACGAATTCGTTGGGTGCTTTTTCGGATAGATTTTTGCTTGCCTTTTGTTTCATAATCGGCTAACCTTGTTCCCATGACGGATACTTTGGAAAAACAGATAGATGTAAACTTAAATCTTTCGGGTAAGAAACGCGAAAAATTTGTGCGTGAAGCTCGGGCTTTGCGGTCTAATATTCAATTACGCCAAAAACAAAAAAAGGAAAGAATCAAATGTATGCATTCAAAATAACCGGTGGAAAAAAATTATCAGGAAGCGTAGAAATTCAATCGGCAAAGAATGCGTTGTTGCCGTTAATGATTTGCACCTTATTAACTGAGGAACCTATTATTTTGCATAAAGTTTCATTGTTATCGGATGTCAAAACATTGATGCAATTGTTGGAATCTTTGGGAACAGTGATTACGGTGGATGGGGATACGATGACCCTTCAAACCCCTGAAATCAAAACGACTTTAGCTTCCTATGATTATATTTCAAAAATGCGTGCGGGTTTTTGGGTGTTGGGACCTTTGTTGGCGCGTATGGGGCATGCTGAAGTTTCGTTACCGGGCGGATGTGCCATAGGGGCCAGAGCTTTGGATATTTATATGACAGCTTTAACAGCCATGGGGGCGTCCATTGAAAATGATAACGGTTATATAAAAGCCTGTGGTCATTTGCAAGGAGCAGATATTAATTGTTGGCGTGTGACGGTGGGGGGAACACATAATACCATCATGGCGGCCAGTTTGGCCAAAGGAACAACGGTCATCCATAATGCGGCTTTGGAACCGGAAGTAATGGATTTGATTCAAATGTTGACTCAAATGGGGGCTCGTTTTGAAGGTGTCGGAACGCGGGATTTGGTTATTCACGGGGTTGAAAAATTGCACGGAGCGGAATATACACCGGTTCCCGATCGTATCGAGATGATGACATTTGTGTCGGCAGCAACGATTACAAGATCGCATGTTTTTTTAAAAAATGCGCGTTTGGATTTGTGCGAAGCCGAATTGGGTGTTTTTCATGCGGGAAAGGTTAAATTGATCCAAACCGACAAAGGGGTTGATGTTGATGCAACGGATGCACAATTGATCGGTTTACCCGTTACGACGGGTCCTTACCCAGAATTTGCCACAGATAATCAATCACTCATGTGTGCGATATTGTCTTTGGCTAAAGGGGAAAGTATTATCAATGAAAAGATGCATGATAACCGCTTTATGCACGTGCCAGAACTTATGCGTATGGGGGCGAATATTCGTTTGATTGATAATACGCATGCTTTGATTACCGGTGTGAATCAATTACAGGGCGCAACTGTGATGGCCTCTGATTTACGTGGTGGAGCGGCTTTGGTCGTGGCGGCTTTGGCGGCCGAAGGTTATTCTACGGTTCAACGAGTTTATCACATTGATCGCGGTTATTATCATTTGGAAGATAAATTAAGGTCATTAGGGGCAGATATCGAACGGATTTGGTTGGATTAAACAGATCGTACGACCAATGTGTGTTGCTCGGGATCATAAAAAAAGGCCAATTTCCCTTCCATCAGTTTTTTGACTTTTTGACCGAAAAGGCGATATCGCCACCCTGTCATAAAAGGTGCATTTTGACCTTTCGCGTAACGTGCCAAATCATCACCGTTTGCCAATAAATAAGCGGCGACCTGTTCTTGTTCGCAAACAACATTCAATAACAATTTTAATGCTTCCATCCAACTTTTTTGACTGGCACTCAAATTAATTTTTTCGGGCAAGTGCCATTCTTGAGGTGTTTCTGTTGCTGTTTTTGATAAAGTCTTTAATAAACTTTTCCCCAGATCTGATTTGGAAAAACCATTGGGTATTGTACGTAAATCTTCCAATTCTTTGGCGTTTTTAGGGGTTGAGGCGGCAATTTCCAAGATGGCTTCATCGGTCAGGATATATTTTCGTGGCCGATCCTTTTCTTGTGCTGTATTTTCCCGCCATTGACATAAACGTGCACATAAATGCAGATTTTCTTTCTTTTTAAAAGGAACATGCATTTTCCCCATAATATGGGTTATGTTTGGTTCGTAAAGGTCAGGTCGTGTCAGATGTTGCATTTCCTCTTGAATCCAATCTAAACGATTGGCCTGACAAATTTCATCCATCATTTTTTGATAAATATCTTGTAATTCCAATACATCATGCAAGGCGTATTTTTCTTGTTCCTTACTTAAAGGACGATGGGTCCAATCGGTGATGCGCATACCTTTATCCAATTCGATGCCCGCATAGTCTTTGACCAATTGCTGATAACTGACGTTATCGTTATAGCCGCATACCATGGCCCCCACTTGTGTGTCAAAAATAGGTTCCGGCATTTTGTGCATTAAATGATAAAAGATTTCAATATCTTGACGGCAGGCATGAAAGACTTTAATAATATTTTTATTTTTTAGAATATCAAAGAATGCCGTTAAATCCAAATTTTCGGCCAATGTGTCAATGATCCAAGCTTTTTTATTCATGCCCACCTGAATCAAACAAAGTACGGGATAATATGTCTTTTCACGAATAAATTCGGTATCAACAGTAATAAAACGTGCGCTTTTTAATTTTTCGCACAAAGCATTTAATTTTTCGGTTGTTTTTATCATCATAGAGAATCTTATACGCTTTTTTTTCTTGCGATGCAACGAAAATTTTGATATAATATAGATATGGAAATTTTATGGAACGCAGCGACAATACAAATTTATAAAGCATTGGATGGTCAGGCCCGTTTGGTTGGCGGCTGTATTCGTGATTATCTGTGCCGTCATCCTATCCACGATCGCGATATGGCGACGCCGCTGGTTCCTGATGTTGTGGAAAAAAAATTGCAAGACGCAGGTATAGATTTTGTTTCTGTCGGTAAAGCACATGGGACGATCACGGCCAAAATTGGCGGTCAGGCTTATGAAATTACAACGTTGCGTAAAGATGATAAAACGGACGGACGTCACGCTGTTGTCACTTGGACAACATCATATAAAACAGATGCAATGCGTCGTGATTTTACGGTGAATGCTTTTTCTGCGGATATTAAAAATAAGATTTTTGATTATACAACAGGGCGCAGTGATTTGGCGCAGGGGCTTATCCGTTTTATCGGCGATCCCGAAAAAAGAATTACCGAGGATTATCTCAGAATTTTGCGCTATTTTCGTTTTTGGTCGTCGATCAGCTCTTTGCCGATTGATACCAAAGTAGTGGCTTTATGCGCCGAACATGGGGATGGTTTGAATCAACTGTCGGATGATCGCTTGCGTGATGAAATGTATCGTATTATTATAACGCCTAAGGCTGAAGAAGCCTTAACGGTCATGAAAAAAGCGGGTTTGTTATCGAATCGTATTTTGGGTATTTCTTTTTCCAAAAAGCAAAAAGAAGAATTGAAAAAGATGCCCATGCAAAAGGTTTTGAAAAAATTGGGTTTTAAAATATAAGGGGGGGACTATGCGAAATCAAATATTAAAACAATCTCAATCCGGTCGTACCATGGTGGAAATGCTGGGCGTTTTGGGAATTATGGGGATTATTATGTATGGTGCGATTGCCGGTATTAATTACGGTATGAGTACCTATAAAATTAACCAGACTTACAATGAGGTTCAAGAGGCAATTCAAGCCATTCAGGATTTATATTCATGGAACCGAAAAATATATCCGACGGGTGAGTTTACGGATAAAATGTGCGATAATGATATTTTTACCAACTGCGATGGAACTCAGCCGAAAAATCCGTTCGGAGGGGATATAAAGGTTGAAGGTATCAAAGACGGGGATAGCTTTAAGGTAACCTATAAAAGTGTGGAAAATGCGGATTGTAACCGTTTAAAAGAAATGGAATGGGGCTCAGTTTTGATGGATGAAAACAGTTGTTCCGGTACAGCCGTTTTCTGCCCGAAAACAAGGTCAGGTCAAACCGAATGTTCGGATTAAAAGCAAAATATTTTGCCTATCCCAATAATTTTTGAACGACCTTTTTATTTTGTTCTTTAAATCGTGATAATTTTAACAATGCGAACAGCAGCGCCTGTTCATAAAGCGGTAAAGCGCCTGTGTCCAACAAAATATCTTCATCGCGTTTCAGATGCATTTTGATGAAAAATCCATCTTTTTCACCGCCATTATCCAAAAAGCTGTTGATGGCATCTACATAAAACCATTCGTGGCCCCGCTTTAAAATTTGTTCGGAATTTTCTTCCCATTCTTTTTGTAAAGATTGAATTAATTCTTTTGGCAAAACATAAGGGCTGTATCCCCCGATATGATTGGCCGGATTTTTGGGTTTTTCAACCAATCTTTTGCCGGTTAAAATGGAATTATTGGATACATCTTCTTTTTCCACTCCGGTTATCAAGATTTGATGTTCATCTTGAACAAAATCTTCCAATAAGCTTTTTAGATGTGAATTGTTATCATCTTTGGATACGATGATATCATCCGGAAAAATCAAAACGATATGTCGATTTTGTGATACTTTGCTGGCACAATAAAGTACGTGAGCAGTTCCGACAGGACGATCTTGTAAGACGAATTTTAAATCTGTATCGTTCGGTAAAAAGGTGGATTGTAAAACTTCGGCAATTTCCCCTCTGTTTTTATTTTTCAATTTTTCCACGGTTTGATCGTCACGTGCCAGAGCTTTTTTAAATGATTCTATTGTTTCATTATCGGAACAAACCAAGGTAATATGTCGCCCGCCGATGCGGATAATTTCCCCCAATACATAGTCAATTAACCGAATGTCGCCAAACGGCATCAAAGATTTGTGAGCAATGCCTTTGGAATGAGGGAAATTGCGTGTACTGAGCCCCCCACAGGCCAAAACAAATTCAATATTGTTATACATTTATGCCTCCTTGATTTGAATAATGCTGAACTGACGGGCCGGATTTTCCGGATCACGTCGATAGCTGTTATAGTTTAAGTTTGTGTAAGTATCTGTACCGTCTGATTGAATTTGTTCTATACCTGCATGGCGTAAGCGCATTTGGATATAGCCATCAAAATCGAATAAAATTTTACCGTTTTCTTCGGTAAAAAAATGTTGATTGACGGGTGGAAACAGGGCTTTCATTTCGGGGGATACTTCAAAGCTTTGAATTTGTAAATGCGGACCGATACAGGCTAAGATATTTTTGGGATCTGAGCCATGCATTTGCATCATGTGTACGGTATTTTCAATTAATCCTTGAAGTGCACTTTTCCACCCCGCATGAATGGCGGCGATAATGTGTTTTTGCGGGTCTGCCAATAAAATCGGACCACAATCAGCAGTGCGAACAGTCAACGGTAAATTTGCCTTATCCGTTATCATGGCATCTGCATCGATCCATGCTGGCGGTTTTGTATCTAACCAAAGGGCATCGGCAAAATGGGGTTGTTTCATACAAATGGTGTCAGTCAATCGTTCGGATTCGGACGCATTATAAAAAGCTGCTGTCAGCCAATTTAATTCTTGAAAAACCGATTTCATTTGTTTCTTCCTTTTTGTTTTTGTGTGCGTTTTATCATGCGTGCATGCTCAAATTTTAATACAAGATAATAACTTAACGGTCCAAAAACAATAACCCACGGGATGCATCCGATCGCCATGGCTACCCCCCAATCATTGACCAACATTTTGAAAAAAGCACCCCACTTTTCCCAAAAAGTATAATCAGTCATAAATGCTGTTTCCAGAGTCTTTTTTAAACTTTCATAACCCGTAACGGGACGTCCCAACATCCATTGACCTGTGGCGTAAAAACCATAATAGATAGGAATCATGGTAAAAACATTTGTAATCCATGTATAGGCTAATCCCAAGGGTAAGGAAAATGAAAATTTAAAAACCTTTTTGGCAATGATCCACGTCATAAATACCAAATACATTTGAATCCCGACCAAAGGTGTCATAGCCCACGCTGTGCCGATCGCAACACCGCGTGCTTTATATTCGGGAGGGTGCGGTGAACGCAGCAAAGGAATAACCAACCGGTAACGGCATATGCGCATTAAATTTTGCCATAAAGAAAATTTTTGTTTCATAGTTCTTTTTCTATCCTTTTTAAAATAGATCTGGGCGAAGCGTAGTTCAGCAATAAAATACCCGATAAAATCATCGGTAAACATAAAATCTGACCCATGGTGATATGTTCAAAAATAAATCCCAATTG
>CAMZEQ010000049.1 GCA_947305835.1 uncultured Alphaproteobacteria bacterium
TGTTGGAAAGAACGTGCCTGTAAAACACGTTTTAAAACCGTGGCAGAATCTTCTCCCGGTTCAATTTGCCCCAATACCCAAGGTGATAATAAAGGCACCTCAATTTGTAAATCAATTCTGTCCAATAAAGGCCCTGAAATTTTAGATTGATACTCTTCAGCACAACGCGGTGCACGTGAACAGCTTTTCCCGGGAACACCCAAATAACCGCAACGGCAAGGATTCATCGCTGAAATCAATTGAAAACGAGCCGGATAAGATACATGTGAGTTCGCTCTGGCTACCGAAACGACACCTGTTTCTAAAGGTTGGCGTAAGGCTTCCAAGGTCTGACGTGCAAATTCGGGCAATTCATCCAAAAACAAAACACCCCTGTGGGCTAAAGAAATTTCACCCGGTTTGGCCTTCAGACCGCCCCCCACCATGGCTGGTGTCGAGGCAGAATGGTGTGGTGCACGATAAGGGCGATTCGTGACCAATTGGCCATCTTTTAACAGACCTGCCACAGAATGAATTTTACTGATTTCCAGAATTTCTTTTGTTTCTAACGGGGGTAAAATACTGGGCAGTCGGCTGGCCAACATGGACTTACCGGATCCCGGCGGTCCGATCATCAACATATTATGCCCGCCTACGGCGGCAATTTCCAAGGCACGCTTGGCATTTTCTTGTCCTTTGATATCGCATAAATCCAACATATAAGTATGATTGTTATTTAAGTGTGCCGGCTCAGGTGCGGCAATTTCTTCCACCCCTTTATAGTAATTGATAAGTTGCAATAAATCTTTGACTGGTAAGATATCTTTGTTGCCGGACCAAGCAGCTTCAGCCCCTTGAACTGCAGGACATACAAATCGCATTTGATAGCCGACACTCGCCACGCTGGCGGGTAAAACACCGGATACGGGGCGAATAGTACCATCCAAACCCAATTCACCCATCATCACTGTACCTAACAGCTTATCCGCCTCAATAACTTCCATTGCCCCCAACAAAGCAACCGCAATCGGTAAATCGAAATGAGTGCCTTCTTTAATGACATCCGCCGGTGCTAAATTAACCGTGATATGACTGCCGGGTAAAGATAAGCCGATAGAATGTAATGCCGAACGTACACGTTCACGACTTTCGGCAATTGCTTTGTCTGCTAATCCCACGATGGTAAAACTGGGTACCCCGCTTGTGATTTGCACCTCTATCGTGATACGCAAAACATCAATGCCGTTAAAAGCAACCGAATGTGTGGTAGCAAGCATTCCTAACCCTTTCGTTGAGCACTATTATACACGAATCAGCCCGAAAATTCAAGAGTGAAAAATAATCTTGATACAGTTTGTTACACCAACGATAAAGAAACTTTGCCGTAAATTTTTTTTGAGTTGTAACGACAAAAAACAGTTGACACATCCCTTTTTTTCGTATACACACTATCACATGATATTATACTTCAAAGGAGAAGAAGATGGATTGGTTACAGGCCGGCACTTTTTTAATTCAACCGACAAAACAGAATATTCCCGTGATAGAAATGTATACGCATTTGGATGAACCGAAACCGACGGCTTTAATATATAATCCGCAACAAGAGCATGCCTTACTTTTTCGCAATGAAGAGGTAGGAATTGTTCTGGATTATCTTAACCCGAAATCCTTGGCGCTTTTCAATAAAGCAAAGGAAGTTGCGGTGTGTGAAATGGATCCGAAAACACAGCAGGTACGTTATTATTACCGATTGCCGATACGACGTGTCAAAGATAAATTAAACATTCAATTAATGATGAAAAAGGTGGCATAAAATGGTTTTAAACAAATTTTTAAGCAAAAAAACAGAAAATTCCGATGGTGATATAAAAACAACCAAAAAGCCGTTCAAATCCTTTTTTTCCGAGATAACACCTCTGGTAAAAGCTCTAACCATGGGATCGACAGCCGCCTTAGGATCGGCACAATTGACTTTACAATGGGGAATGCCGCAATGGACATTGCCGATTTCTGTTGCTGCTTTTTTGGGGGGCGCTATGTATAGCCTATTTTCGCCAAAGACTCAAAAAGCGGCTTTATTGGCGATCAAAGAAGATGGTTTGGTGGCTGTCGGGGCACCTATTGCGAACGGGTTTGAAGACCAAAATATTTCTGTATTGGAACGCCCGATAAACCAAGGAAGGTGATGTTATAAATCATCGTATCCCCATTCCTTTGATCTTTTTTCATTTATTTTTTAATCCTCTAATTTGACGCGGATTTTTTGCAGAACTTGTTTTTTGTCATAGGGCGCAGTCAGCTGTTCCATTACCCAATCCAATGTCCGCTCAATTTCAGAATTAGTGGCATTTTCATACATCATTTTTAATTCTCTGACAAAAGCTTCGCGCGATGCCGGTGTCATTAAAAAATGATCTTCTGTGGCTTCTTCTTTTTGTTTTTGTGCCATAAATGCTGCGGCTTCTTCAAACAAATTCATACCGAACGCCTCCATAAAAAGGGTAAAAATAAAACTAAAACAGTGATAAATTCCAATCGCCCCAACAACATTAATAAGGATAAAATCATTTTGGCTGAATCGGGCAAAATTGCAAAAGTGGTATCCGGACCAATAAAGTTGCCCAATCCGGGGCCAACGTTACCCAAAGATGTTAAAGCGCCGGAAAAGCTGGTCATAACATCTAAACCTGTCAAACTTAATGCAAGACTTCCCGAACAAATGGCAAATAAATAAATTCCCAAAAAGAAAAGAACGGCCGCCGAAATATCCTCACTGATGGGTTTATTACCATAGCGCGGGACGATTACGGCGTGGGGTTGTACGGACGCTTTTAATCGCGATGACATTTCACGTCCCACAATCGCGAAGCGGAACATTTTAATCCCCCCTGATGTTGAACCTGCACAAGCGCCGACACTGAGCAAAAATAAAAAGAATAAAATGGAAAAATTACCCCAAAGATTATAATTTTCACTGACAAACCCTGTGGTTGTCATGACAGATAACAAGCTGAATAACGAAGAACGGACGGATGTTTGGGTAATCAGTGTCCCGAATAACCACCGACCGAACAATAAAACAGTTGAAGCGGCTAAAACAAAATGAATATAGGTCTTAATTTGGGCATTTTGTCGAATTAAATAAAATTGTCGCTGAAAAAGTTGAATCCAAACAACCAAAGGCAATCCGGCCAAGAACATGAATGCAATCAGAACCCATTCAATCTGTGGATTATCGTAAAAAGAAATGCTGGCATCATGGGTGGAAAAACCGCCGGTTGAAATAGTCGTCATCGCATGTGCCAAAGCATCAAACCAATTCATTCCGGCGCTTTTTAAAAAGAACGTACAAATCATGGTTAAGCTGACAAAAACAGCCAAAATCAAGCGCATTGTTTTTAAAACCGTCGGACTTTGGCGTATGGCATCGCCTGAAAATTCCGTGGTAAAAAATTGCATACCGCCGATGCGCAAAGTCGGTAAGATCGTTACCGCAATCAAAATGACCCCGATTCCGCCCAACCATTGCATCATAGCGCGCCACATCAACAATCCTCGTGGCAAATAATCCAAACCGGACAGGACCGTTGCACCTGTTGTCGTCAAACCGGACATAGATTCAAACAGCGCGTCCACAATGGATAAATTTGGAACTGATAAATAAATCGGTAACGCCCCCCATAGCGCATAAAATAACCATATGAAAGTGGTTGTTAAAAACATTTCTTTTGTGCGTAAGGGTTGCTCTTCTGATGGACGCAGAGCCCAATAAAACAAAGTCGAAACAGAACATGTAAAAATACAGGAACTTAAAAATAGAAGGGCCGAGTGTGTATTATGAAAATACAAATCCACAGCCACAGGTGCCAACTGTGCAAATCCCAAAAAAATGCTCATTAAAGCAACAATCGAAAAGATAAAACGAAAACGCATTTGTCTCCTTTGCTGTACCAAGGGTAGTTTTTTTTGAATTAAAAATCAATAATAAATTGCAATTTGATACACTTTATGATACATTGCCTCCATGAATCAAAAAAAGAAGTTGTTGCTTTTATTTTTATTGGGTTGTTTATCGGCCTTTGCTTTTGCACCTTGTTATATTATTGTTTTTATGCTGGTTGGCGTTTTTGTTTTGATGAAATTTTTAAATCAAAACGAAAGGCATTTGCACGCATTTATGATGGGGTTAGCATATGGCGCCGGTTTGGGGATAGTCGGTACGCATTGGGTGAATCATGCCTTAATGATAGATGGGGGTCAATTTGCATTATTCCTTCCTCTTTCGTGGCTTTTTTTTGCGGTATGGTTTGGTTCGTTTTGGGCTTTATCCTGCTTGGGGGCATCATATTTTCAAAGCGGATGGCGTCGATTATTGGCATTGGCCGGTCTGTTTATGATTTTGGAATGGGTGCGCTCTTGGCTGTTTACGGGCTTTCCATGGAATCCGATCGGTAATATTTGGAATTTTACTTTACCGTTAATGCAAAGTGTTTCAGTGATTGGTATTTATGGTTTATCAGGCTTGACGATTTTGTTATTTGGATCACTTGCATTGGGATGGAAGAATCGTTTTTTGTGGATGATGATTGCTTTATTTTCGATGATTTTTGCATTGGGATTATTCCGGCTTTACAGTTATGAAAGTCGTTTTGTATGGGGAACACATTTGCGTTTGGTTCAACCCAATATCCCGCAAACTTTAAAGTGGGATCCCAAAGCGTATAAAGATAATTTGGCAAAACTCATTCGTTTATCGCGTGAAAAAAGTCGTGGTAAAACACATATTTTATGGCCCGAAACGGCAGTTAGTTTTTTGATCAACTGGGATGAACAGGAACGTTTGCGCTTGATGTCTGCCATTCCGCAAGGCAGCGTTCTTTTAACCGGTGGCATGCGGGCGGTAGATCCAAAAGAACAAACATTGGCGAACAGTATTTTTATTTTGGATGATTTAACGGATATTCGGGCGTATTATGACAAATTTCATTTGGTTCCGTTTGGTGAATATATGCCTTTCAGAAAGTGGTTGCCTATTGAAAAAATTGTGCCGATCATGTCGGATATTTACGCCGGTGAAGGTTTAAAAACCATTCCGGTGTTGAACACATTACCGGCGGGAATGTTGGTTTGTTATGAGGTTATTTTTTCCGGTCAAGTGGTGGATAAAGCACATCGTCCGGCATGGATTTTTAATGCCACGAATGATGGTTGGTATGGGATCAGCTTTGGGCCCTATCAGCATTTGGCGATGACGCAAACGCGTGCGATAGAGGAAGGTCTGCCTTTGGTGCGTGCAGCGAATACGGGTATCAGTGCCGTGATTGATCCGATGGGGCGTATTCTTAAAAGTTTGGATTTAGGACAAGAAGGTGTGGTGGACAGCGATTTACCGATGGCTTTGCCGCCGACTTTTTATGCTTTGTTCGGGGTAAAGATCCCCCTGATTTTGGCGGGTCTGTTTTTGTTGCTTGCCTTTAAGAAGAAGTAGTCTGTTTGGGGCCGTAATCAAATGTGCCAACCCCACAGAAAAGTTTTTTGCTCACTTTGTCAAACATACAGGGTTTACCGGCATATTCTGAATTTTCGGGCGACAGAACAGGAATGAAATCACGCACAAGAGAACCATTATCATATAATTTGAAATAATAGATTTTTGCCTCTATATTTTCGTTATGATTACCTCGTAATAACCAGATTTTTCTGTTTGATGAATACACAGGGGTGCCATAATTACAAAGTTCTACTCCATTTATTGTAAGAATGTTTGTTGCAGATATAAGCATCGGTTGTGTTGCATCAAAAGTTATTACCCTGGAAATCCCAGCATAGTGAGTATACATTGTAGAATTAGGTTCTACATTAATTCTCCAATATGGATAATTTTCAGTACAAAATAGTTCTTTGTTTGTTGGATTAACATCACTAATATACATTTCTAGCTTTGGGGTAGTCCCGGTTGTTAGAACAATTTCTGTATCAATGTATTGACTCCCATTGCTTTCCAACCAACCCACTTCCACGCATTTGTTTTGACAGGTCTTTGTTGCATCATCACAAA
>CAMZEQ010000050.1 GCA_947305835.1 uncultured Alphaproteobacteria bacterium
AAAATCTCCTGAAATCGAAATTACATGAGAACAGACCGAATGTCAAGGAAAAAATAAAGCCCCTTTACGAGGCTTTATTTTACAACAATCCGTTCCAATTATGTGTGGCCAACAACGGCGCAATAACCAATGACACGATAATCATCAATTTGATTAAGATGTTTAAGGCCGGACCTGATGTATCCTTAAACGGATCACCGACAGTATCCCCGACAACCGTCGCCTTATGGGGTGCAGTGCCTTTACCGCCAAACTTACCGCACTCAATGTACTTTTTTGCATTGTCCCATGCACCGCCGGCATTTGACATCAACAGAGCCAGGAAAACCCCGACAACTGTGGCGCCCAATAACATACCGCCCAATGCTTCACGTCCCAACAATAAACCGATGATCAATGGTGCTGCAATGGCCAAAATACCCGGCATAATCATTTCATGCAAGGCCGCCGTTGTCGCAATCGTCACGCAACGGGCCGTATTGGGTTGAACGCCTTCTTCACCCTCTAATAAGCCCTTGATGCTGCGGAATTGATGTCGAACCTCTTTAACGATAAAATAGGCGGCTTTTCCGACGGATTGCATGGTCATGGCGGCCGCCAACATCGGAATACATCCGCCGATAAAAGTTCCGATAATTACCATCGGATTAACCAAGTCAATGCGATCTAAATCTGCCGCTTGAATAAAGGCCACAAACAACGCCAAAGCCGTTAAAGCCGCCGAACCGATGGCAAAACCTTTACCAATGGCGGCTGTGGTGTTGCCCAAAGAATCCAAATGATCCGTAATTTCGCGCGTTTCTGGACCTAAATGTGACATTTCGGCAATTCCGCCGGCATTATCGGCAATCGGCCCATAAGCATCTACCGTCATGGTAACACCAACCGTGGCCAACATACCCACAGCAGAAATTCCAATCCCGTAAATACCGGCCGCGAAATAAGCAATAAAGGTTGCAACACAAATACAAATGACGGGCATAACCGTACTTGCCATACCAACAGACAAGCCCGAAATAATAACAGTTGCAGCTCCTGTTCGACTTTGATGTGCAATCTTTCGAACCGGCCTGCCGGACGTATAGTATTCGGCAAATAAACCGATTAAGGTACCGACAACCAAGCCCGATAAGACCGCCCAAAATAAACGCATTGGTAAATGCATTCCGATCACCAATCCCAAACTTAAAAGAATAAACAAGCCGCCAGCACATAAGGTTGTTGCTCGTAAAGCCGAAGCCGGTTTAAAACTTTTGAAAAAACGCATGGAACCAACGCCAATTAATGATGAAATCATTCCGACAACCGCCAAAAATAACGGTAATTGCAATAAAGTCATTCGTTCCATACCCAGTGAAAGCAAAGATGATTCACTCATAGTGGCGGCAATCGCTGATGAAGCAATGATCGCACCGCAATATGATTCATAAATATCTGCCCCCATGCCGGCGATATCACCCACATTATCACCCACGTTATCAGCGATTACCCCCGGATTACGCGGATCATCTTCGGGAATGCCGGCTTCTACCTTGCCGACCAAATCAGAACCGACATCCGCAGCCTTGGTATAAATACCACCGCCGACACGTGCAAATAAGGCAATGGAACTGCAGCCCATGGCAAAACCGTTGATGTATTGCATCCCTGTGATTTCTTGGCCATAGATAGCGTATAAAATACCGAGACCTATCAAACCCAAACCGGCAACAGATAAACCCATGACAGAGCCTGCAAAATAGGAAATGTTGAGGGCGCCCTTTAATCCCAAAGTTTTGGCAGCCTGAGCCGTTCGGGCATTACCTTTGGTGGCGGCCATCATGCCGAATAAACCGGCTAAAATAGATGTGATGGATCCGCTGATAAATGACAAAGCCGTTTGGATATTTAATCCGACTGTTATCAAGGCAAAAATGGCCAAAATAAAACAAGCCAACACCTTATACTCTTTGCGTAAAAAAGCCATCGCACCGGCATGGATTTGATGTTCAATGCTTATCATTCGGGGGGTGCCGTTCGGTTGCCGGGCAATATAAAAATAAATCGACACGGCCATCATTAATCCCAAAACACCCAAAGCAGGGGCGGTGAAAATGGAAGAAAATAAACTGTCTAACATATTGTCTCCTTCATAAAAAAAACGGCTTCGCCGGTGGCGATCGACCGATGGATTGGGGTTTTAGCATAATTTGTTCGGCCTGTCAAGAAAATTTATCGATATTTGCCATAAAAATTTAAATGATCACCCTTTTTACCATGCCGTAAAAAACAGGACAACCAAGGTAATCGGTGCCAGCCACTTTAATACAAACACTATATATTTCGCCCAAAATTTATTTTTAATCTTTAAATTTTCGACAATTTGCGGCGCTATTTCCCACCCCATAAAAAGGCAAAAGACTAATACCGCTAAACCCAAGGTATATGCACCCGTTATGTAATCTATCCAATCAAATAAATCGCGACCGATAACTTTCAGATTCACTTTTTTCGTGAAAGAGGCCAAAATAATCATGGAGGTAAAGACGTTTATTCCGGCAACACAAAAAGTGGCCCGTTTACGTTTCCAATTCAATTTTTCCGTTATCAGATTAATGAGCGGCTCATAAATGGAAATTAAAGATGTGAGTGCAGCCACAAAAAGTGACACAAAGAATAAAAACATTAAAAATCGGCCGCCTTTAACTTGTTCAAAAGCAAAAGGTAATGTAACAAAACTGAGTCCCGGGCCTTGATTGATATCTAAGCCGAAAGAAAATACAGCCGGAACAATAATACACGATGCCAATAAAGCCACACATGTATCCAAAAAAACAATCCACAACCCGGCGCGTTTAATGTCTAAATCCGGTTTTAAATATGATCCGTAAATAAAACAAACGCCCAAGCCCAAAGACAGCGAATAAATGGCTTGCCCCAAAGCCAGTAATGTAATATGCGCCAATTGATGCGGATGAAAACCGTCCGTATCAAAACCTAATGCATTCCAGTTAATTTGAAACAGATACGAAAATCCTTTTTCTGTATTTGGCAACAAAAAAATTCGAAAGGCCATGAATATCAATAATCCGAATAAAACCGGCATCAGATAGAGCGCAGCTTTTTCGATGCCGCCTTTAACCCCTTTAATTAAGACCAACGAGCTGATTAAGATGCATAAAAGCCCCCAAAAGAATTGTTTATGGTAAGAGTTTGTCAGGCTTTGGAATAATTCTTGATTGACCGCAATATTTGTTGAAAATAAATTCTGTCCGGCCACAAAGACATAAGATAAAGTCCAGCCGATGACAATGGCATAAATACTGCAAACCAAAAAAATGTTCAAAATAATTAAGCTGCCGCCGATTTGTTTCCACAAGGGGGATATCTGTTTGGGGGCAACTTTTTGAAAACCGTCAAGGAAATTTGTTTGCGCGATGCGCCCGAAAGCCAATTTTGAAGTCAATAAAAAATATCCCAACAAGATTATGCACAATAAATATATCAATAAAAAGCTGCCGCCGTTATTTTGTGCAATTAAGTATGGAAAGCGCCAAATATTACCTAATCCAATAGCTGAGCCTGCTGTGGCCAAAATAAATCCCAAAGAAGATCCCCAATGGGCACGCATTTTTTATCCTTTCATTTTTTATACGAAAAATTTTAGCATGAAACAAGACATGTGTCAAGGTGGTGCGATCTCTTTATTAATAGTTTCAGACAAAATTGTAAAAACATAAAGTGATGTAAAAGGGTGGGGTAAATTGTCTTTGTGCTAGGGGGCTATACAACTTAAGTGGGTAATAAAAACTGGTGCAGGGGCTTTGCAATCATTGGACTCAAATCATAGCAGAATTAAAAGAAAAATTGCAAAAAATAACCTTGTAATTCATAAATTTTTCTGCTATTCTCAAAAGAAAAAGGAGCTTGAAATGAAGGAAAGATTATCTAAATCTTCTGAGATGCCAATGATTGAACAGGTCAAAAAATATAAGGTCGATGGCTTGGATCAAAGTTATTATTTAATTCGCTATGATAGGTTGAATATAATAAAAGATGGCTTATATGAGTTTGTCACGGAAAGTAGTGATCATAAATATCCTGGAGAAAAACGGAAAATAACCTGCGAGAATCAAACTGTTGTTGAAATGAACAACTATGTATATGACAGGGGAAAAAGAAAATTTTTATTGAGAGAAAGTCGTTATGTTGACGGTCAATTTTTGGTTTGGGAATTTTATGATAAATCAGGCCGCATTACTCGGCGTTCAAAATTATTGAATAATCCCGAAATCTCTTTGGAAAAGGATTACTGGGGTATTCGCAATAATCCGATGATAGAAGAACACTGGGAAGCGGATGGAACTTATATAATTGGAAAACTTGAACGCGGGAAATTTATTGAGATTGAAAAGTATAATGCAACGGGTCAACTCATTGGCAAAAAAATCACTATCCAGAGCAAAAAATATGGCAAATGTTATTGTTTTGAAAATTATCATGAGGATGGGAGTATAGATTGGACACCGGTAGGATCCACATTACGAAAACTCGGGTGGACTGGTTGGAGAGATGACGAAGTCTCTAATAAAAAATATCATATTGCTTTAAAAGAGTTTTTGAAAGAAGTTGCAAGGGAACAAAAAAAACAGAAAGAGGCTATTGTTCGACAATCGAGTAAAAAAGCTTTATCGGCCACGCGAAGTCCTCGAAAAAATTTATGCCAAGCGTTAGATACGTTGAACAAATTAAAACCCTCACAATACCGTAAAGAGGCAAAGGAAACATTGGTCAAGGTGTACCGCTCTTTTTATCCTAAAGAAGAGTCTAGATAAAAACACGACTGCTGTTATTGATATTCATTAAGGGGAACAGCAAATGCAAAAAGATCTTTGATAGTCCGATAAATAGCGGATTTTAGCCATTTTTGAAAGGTCAACAATCGGACTTGCCGAATAGCTTGCAAACAAAAGAAAAAGCCCTCGTTTAATCGAGGGCTATAATACATGGTGCAGGCTGCTTTGCAATCATCGGACTCAAATTACGAAAGATTTGAAAGAAAAATTACAAAAAATAGCCTTGTAATCAATTTAGATTTCTGCTACTCTCAAAGAAAAAAAAGGAGAATTTATAGAAACAAAAAAAGTATCATTTATTAGCTATTTGACAGGTGTTTTTTTAACGCTTTTACTTTCTGTTGGTTTCTTTTCTTTGGATCAAGCCGAGCTTGGAGCAATCGTTATTTTACATTGGCTTTGTTTTATTTTTTTGCTTTTGATGGTTATACTATTTCGTCGTTCTTGGAAAAATGGTTTACTTTTTACTATTGTCGTTTTTTTATGCCCGCTTATTTATTTGAATTGTAAGTGGCAAGATTTAACTGGAACAAAAGTATTTTTTTCCTTCTGTTTAGTTTTATTGTATTCGTTTTTCTTTTGGTATAGAAAAAATTCTTTCAAAATCTCTGTTGTTGTGCTCATACTACCAATGGCTTTGGGGGCTTTTTATATTTATAAACAAGAACAAAATCATCGCTTAATTGATGATATACCATTTCAAATATTACGTAAGGTTCATAGATGCCTCGAAGAAAATGCAAAAAGACAAATAAGTTCAAGTCAGGCCAAAGAAGTTTGTAGTTTTGATTATACTGTGCATATTCCGAAAAGCGCCTGTACAGAAATGTTTAAAGATGAAGAATCAAGGAGTTTAGGCATTACCAAATATCCTATTCATGGAGGAGCTAGAGATGGTTGGGGAAATAAAATACCACAGAATTATGATGCAACAAGATACACTTCTGTTGAATTGAATGGTCGGGCGATTCAATTGGAAAATTGTCAAGAAAATAATGTGTTAACTTATAAGCTTGTTCCTAATTATGATGATTTAGAATATTATGGCAGAAGAAAACAAATGGAACTTGAAGATGCTATGAGAAAAGCTATAAAC
>CAMZEQ010000051.1 GCA_947305835.1 uncultured Alphaproteobacteria bacterium
GGTACATCTCCTTTGGCTTTATTTGTTGGAACAAGTGCCAGCAAAACATCCATTTCTAAGGGGTTCCAAGCACGTTCCATTTGTTTGATTAATGTTTCTTTTTTATCTAACCAAAGGGCGTCGGCATTCATAACAAAAAAACCATCGGCCCCTGTTGTTTTAAGTAAGGGAAGAGCTTTTTGTACGCCGCCCCCTGTTTCCAGTGCTTGTTTTTCATCTGAAAAATGAATCTTATGTCCCTTTAATGCCTGATGAATCATTGTGCCGCAATAACAGGTATTAACCACGATATTTGTCATATGACGGGCATGATACAGAACATAATTAATTAAGCTTTTACCGTTTACTTGTACCAAGGGTTTTGGTTGATGATCTGTTAGTGTTTGCATGCGAACACCGCGACCGGCTGCCAAAATCATGGCCGTTGTCAGATAATAAAACGGTTTAGGCACCAAAGGTTGATGGCGCATATTTTTATCCACGTATTTATCCAGCCATTTTTTATAAGGTTTTAGTGCCCGTACATTCAAATGTTTTTCCAACATTTTCCATGAATCCGGAATGAAGTTTAAATATTTTTCCTTTTTGTCACGAATGGCCAAGCGTGCAAAAATTCCGATGACTTTTGTGTGACGTTGCACGGCCAAAATTGCCCCCAAAATATGATTTTTCTTTGTATCTAAAATACCGACTTTATCCCAATAGTAAGCCCATAATTTTTGATAAATCTTATCGGGCAGAGGGTGGCGTTCATCTTCCAATAATGAAATGACATCATACAAAAATCCGCCCCATCGTGCATCTTGGAAATCTAAAGCAGATAACGTTTCGTTTTGCTTTACCATCAAATTATCGGCGTGATAATCCAACAATACCATTGTTTTGGACATTTTTTGGATTTTTTTATTCAATTTTTTCCATATTTTTTTAAATTGACCGATTGCTTTTACCGATAACCTTTTTCCTGTTAAGGCGGGGATATACCAATCGGTTAATAAATTTTCCTCAAATGTCAAATAGCTGTCCGTATACGTGGGAATACATTCGGGTTTTTGAATGATTTTTTGTTGGATTTGAAAAAGAATATCTAATGCTTTTTGATAATATAAAAAGATTTGATCGTTGTCGTTTGCAGCATAAATATCGGCTAAACTTTTTTGCCCCAAATCTTCCATTAAGATCAGACCGTGTGGGATATTTGCCTGATAAATATGCGGAACGCTGATGCCTTTTTTTTCCAATAATTTGTCGATTTTGCAAAATAAATCAGGGCGTTCATTGGCGGGGGAATCCATTAAAATATAGGATTTTTTGCCGGATTGAATACGTGCGTATCGACGACCCGAAGCATCATGAGGTAACCATTTTAAATGCGGACGAGCAATCTTTGTTTTTTTTAAGAAAGCAGTAATTTCATGTTTTTGGGACATTTTTAATCCTTTACTTCAATTTGACGCCCTTCGGATGTATTTGTAAAGGTGATATGAATCGCCTTATGTGGTAACAATGTTCCTATTTTTTCGGGCCACTCTATAAAACAAATACCGTCTGAAAAGGCATCTTCTATTCCGATTTCATAAGCTTCCTCAGGATTTTTTAATCGATAAAAATCAAAATGATAGACAGTCCCTTTGGATGTATCATAGGTTTGCAACAATGTGAATGTCGGGCTGGGTATTTCAATTTCGGTATTTGTCAGCGCCTGAATGACTGCGCGCACAAAAACGGTCTTACCCATACCTAAGGTTCCGTTTAATGCAACAATCTCATGCCCTTTTAATGTTCGGGCAAATTGCCGGGCAAATCGGATGGTATCGGCTTCACACGCTGACAAGTACTTCATTTGTTTTCTGCCTCTTTTGCATTTTGGGCTTTCTTTTGCTGATAAAGTCCCATAAAATCAATCGGGTTGATTTGTAAAGCGGGAAGTCCGGCTTGTTGAATCATATTGCCGACGATTTGTCGAGCGTAGGGGAAAATCATGTGTGGAATTTCAACCATTAAAACCGGTTCGCGTGCTTCATCCGGAATATCTAACGTAACCAAAGCGCCATAAGTTAATTCGCACAAAAAGACACTTTTCTGTGTTTCTTTATTGTCTGCTTTGACGCGAATGGTTAATTCAACCATATAATTTTTTTCGTTATTTGTTTTATTGGCTTTTAAATCTACATTGATGTTGATGAGAGGTGCTTCCTTGATTTGCAATAAAGAAAGGGGCATGTCAGGGGCTTCAAAAGACATGTCTTTGACATATTGCATATTGATTTGAATTTGATTGGATGATTTATTTTCTGTCATTATTAAAATTCCTCTTGAAAAAAAGTTAAAATAAGCGTCTAATACGCTTAAGTCAGATCATACGAAATCTCAGATCAAAAGTAAAGGAAAAAATAAAATGCTGGAAAATATTTTACTATGGTTTTTATTGGGATATTTAGGGTGGAAATTATTGGTATGGTTTTGTCCGATACGCGCAAAGGTGATTGTGCGTTTTGATCCGATGAAACAAGATATTGCCTTGCCAGATACTGTTATATCTGCCAAATTATTGCCAAAGGTTGCATTAGAGGCTTTATTTAAGGCACGCTTTGTACAAATTACAACTGCCTATGCGGCAGATCAGCTGTCGGCCGTTCGTTCTTTCATGACAGACGCAGTATTTCAAACTTTTCAAACAGCAATCAAAAATCGTCAGGCTCAAGGTCATCATGTGGATTACAAATTGGTTGATTTTAAACGGGTGGATTTTGCCGAAACGAAGGGTGAAGATATGCATTGGGTCGATTTTGAAACGGAACAAATCAACCTTTTAAAAGACAAAGAAGAAAAAATTATTGAGGGTGACCCCATGTATTTGTCGTTGGTTCGTGAACGTTGGTTGTTCAAATGGGATGAAAAATCGGGTTGGGTTTTATCGGCGGTAAAAAACGTGGAGGCTCATGCGGGTTAGAATTCTTCTTTTATGTTTGTTATTGTCGGCCTGTATCGGTGGGCGCGGCTTTCGTTTGACCGGCGTTTCATGGGAGGATATTCCGGGGTGGAAAAGTGATAATTTTCTCGAGGTTTTGCCGGCTATTTTGCGGACTTGTGAGCGGGCGCCTAAGGATATGGTGCGTTTTTGCCAAAAGTTGAATAATCATATACATGATGATAATGCGGGATTGCGAAAGTTTTTTGAACAAAATTTAAAGCCTTATCAGGTGACATCTTATGGCTCAGCACAGGGTAAAATTACCGGTTATTATGAGGCAGAATTAACAGGATCCAGAAAACGTGAAAATGGTGCTCAAGTGCCTATTTACGGTCTGCCGGAAAATTATAAGCCCGGACGCAAAACAGATACGCGGGAAGCCATTGAAAAACAGTGTGCAAATGCGCCGGTTATCGCTTGGGCGGATGATCCTGTAGAATTGTTTATTGCTCAGGTACAAGGTTCAGGTCGTTTGACAACGCCGGAAGGTGAAGTAATCCACTTGGGGTATGCAGGCAATAACGGTTATCCTTTTACCGGTATAGGTACAATTTTAAAAAATGCCGGTATTACGGGTTTAAATTCTATGCCGCAGATTCGTCAATGGCTCCAGAATAATCCGACTCAAGCACAAAAATATATGCGTCAAAATAAACGCTATATTTACTTTCGCGAAATTCGGGGAGAAACGCCCTATGGTACGGCTGAGGTTGTTTTGACACCGGAACGTTCTGTTGCTGTGGATACAACCTATATCCCGTTGCATACGTTGATGTTTTTAACAACGATCAAGCCTGATAGGAAGCCGGTCCGAAAGATGGTTGTAGCGCAAGATACCGGTGCGGCCATAAAAGGTCCTATTCGTGCAGATTATTTTTTTGGTCATGGTGAAAATGCTTTTCAAACGGCAGGTCAAATGCATCAAATGGGCAGTTATTATTTATTGATTCCGAAGGATTAAAATGGGCTATAAAATTTCGGATGAACGACTTTGGGATGAACTGAAACTTACTGTTTTAAATGAAAAAAATATCCATATTAGGGAAACACCCAAGCGTTTGCATGTGGTGCGGGCGATTGTACCGAAATTAGATAACGTGTTGGATTTACATGGTCAAACAATACAACAAGCCTTTGATTCAACCGTAAATTTTTTGTCCAAGCACTATATTGCCGCAACACGGGAGGTTTTAATTGTTACAGGACGTGGAACGATGGGGCAGGGATTGATTAAAAAAGAATTTGACGGGTGGCTTAAACATCCCAAAATACGACGTTATGTGCGTTCAACGGTTTGGCAAAATAAAGGCGGTGCCGTAAAAGTCGTATTAAAGAAAAATGTATTTTGACGTTTTTTGTTTGTTTAAGATATCAATGGGCTTCCAGCCAATTATGCCCGATGCCGACTTCAACAATCAAAGGAACGGATAAGTTGACTACTTTTTCCATATTTTCTTTAATAATTTTTTTTGCCTCTTCGACATCTTTATCGGCAACTTCAAAAATTAATTCGTCATGTACTTGAAGCAGGGGATAGATATCCAATTTTGTTTGCTTTAAAACTTTAAATATGCGAATCATGGCCATTTTTATAATATCGGCAGCGCCCCCTTGAATAGGGGCATTGATAGCTGCTCTATGTGCAAATTGGCGTGTGGCTGAATTGTTTAATCCTTCAATGTAAATACGTCTGCCAAAAGGTGTTTGTACATAACCGTTTGCTTCGGCAAATTGGATTGTTTGTTCCATATATTTTTTTATTTCCGGATATTGGGCAAAGTAGGCTTCGATATATTGATTTGCCTGAGTACGAGAAATGCCCAAGTTTCGTGCTAATCCAAAAGCGGAAATGCCATAGATGATTCCAAAATTGACAGCCTTTGCCTGACGTCTTTGATCTGCGGTAATTTGTTCCAAGGGAATATTGAGAATTTGGCTGGCCGTACGTGCATGAATATCTTCACCGTGAAGAAAAGATTTTTTCAATTTTTGTACTTTGGCAACATCTGCGATTAATCTTAATTCAATTTGTGAATAATCGGCTGACAATAATTGATAACCTGCACGCGCAACAAAAGCTTGTCGGATATTTTTTCCGTCCTCGGATCGTATAGGTATATTTTGTAAATTCGGATTGGATGAGGCCAATCGGCCTGTATTTGTTGCCGTTAAAGAATAAGTCGTATGAATGCGTTTATCTGATTGATTTCGTTTTAATAAATCATCGATATAGGTTGATTTTAATTTATTTAATACCCTGTATTCCAAAATTAATTTGACCAATTCATCATCTTCTTCGATGGCCAGTTTTTCCAAAACTTTTACATCCGTTAGCCAATGGCCGGACGCTCCCTTCTTTCCACCTGGTAAGCCCCTTTGTTCAAATAAGATCGTACCCAATTGCGCCGGTGAATTGATATTAAATTCATCGGAAGTCAGAGCGTGAATTTTTTCCGATAAATGATTAATTTTTTGCGTAAAAGTTTCATCCAACTCTTTTAATTGAAATTCATCGGTTAAAATGCCCGTCTTTTCCATTTGAAAAAGTAAAGGAATTAAAGGTAAATCAATATCTCGATAAATGCCCCATAGTCCTTTTTTTTCTAGTTCTTCTTTTAAAATTCGAAACAATGAAAATAGAAAAGAAGCAAAGTATTTTTCATCGATATCGGATGGTTGAAAATAGCGTTGAATCAGGTTGGAAATATTACTTTGACTGTCTCCGTTTAAATTGTATTCCATTAACAAAATATCGTGATAGGGTTCGGATATTTGAATGTTTATGCCTGATAACAAATGAAGTGTTGATTTGACG
>CAMZEQ010000052.1 GCA_947305835.1 uncultured Alphaproteobacteria bacterium
GTTTTCGCGTATAACGGATTGTCTCGGCGTAAATTGAATTCTGACCTCCGTGTCGTTGCTGCCACATCTTTGAAAAAGTCATCAGCAACCTTATCATATCCTGCGCCGTTCAACACATAAAACAAACAGGCCTGAGAAGGTGAAACAGAACCGCATATGGGCATCCGTTCCTTTTTATCTCTGTTCGGAATAACACGCGCAGATATTCCCGTCACAGATTGTGTCGGCTTTGGTGCCGAATCCGAACCGGACATAGAGCAACCGAAAAATGCCCCCAACAAAAATAAACCGGTCATGGAATACCAAAAATAACGAATCATCCGAGTTTTCAACTCTTCCAAACGTTGCTTGTGCTGCATCAGCAACATCCGGTGATACAGCGTCCTCAGACGATTGTTCAGATGTCGGCGCCGGTGAAACAGCCGGTGTTTGGTCTGAAAGATTCTCATTCGTCTGCAACGGTGGCAGTGGCGCTTTAAAAACAGGATCAACCATTTTACTCTCCTTTTTTCATTAAATTAATAAAATTAAATTTCAAAGTCAATAGCAACTCAACATTCTGTTTACCCGGAACAGGTACCCCGATAACAGCAGCTTCTTGATCCAAAGCATTTGAAAAATCAAAACTGACAATCTCTCCCGCTTTTGAATCAATCGTCAAAGTACTTTGCGAGACCTTTTTATTATAAATTTTTGAACGCAGCATGACTGATAAATTTTCATAAGGACGATTGAAAGCACATTCACCCAAATCAAAATGAACACGCCAACCGCTCGGAACAACCATCTGACCTTGCGCCAAAGGAACGACACGATAACTTTCCATCGCTTTTGCCACGAACTGTAAAACGTTAAGCGCCGGTTTTAAAATCAATAAAGTACCGCCGACACCGGCTTGACTGCCAGCAAAACGGGAAGCACCAAAACCGGCAATAACCTGTTGCCAATGCAACACTTGCGATGACGGATACATTTCATATAAATTCATTTGCGCCACCAACAAATACTTATCTTCGATAAATGAAACCATTAACTGACGGATACGATTTAATTCATCGCGCGTTCCGGTTAAAGAAATTTGATAATTCACCCAATCCACACTGACAGGTGCAAATCTTCCGCCGGCCAAAGCATCAACAAGGGCCATAACTACATATCGATCACGCGGTAATTGAATTAACATCTGCGCCTTGGGTTTCAATGTCAAGACTTTACGGGCTGCATCATATGTATAAAAAATACCCGTCTTTTTGGCTATTTCTTCCAATACATTGGATAATTCGCCTTTCATGGATTTTAAAGAAACAACCGGATAAGCACCGGGTTCAGATTCAACACGAATATCCGCCTCTGACAATAAATTTTGAATGGCTGTTTCTACCGGTTGCTTACGCGAAGAAAAAGAATTAACCAGATAGCGCGGCAAAGGATCCGTTTGGGCAGGCAATCGAACTGTAAAATCTTGAGGTTGTATAATAACAGTCGATGAAACCTCTTGTTCCTTAAAATCACGTATACCGCAACGTAAGGGCATTTCCAAATCAAAAAATTCCGCAGCATGAGGAACATTCATCGTCGCACAAACAGAAGCCGGTAACAGGAAGATACCCAATAAAAAAATACAAATTTTTCCCATACGAACACGCATCATTTACCCCTTTTTTGGTTTTAAAGAAAAGCTTAATTTTCTTTGTACACCATTTTGTTCATTTTGTGAAGTCTTTTTTTCATCTATAACAGAAATATCTTGTTTCTGGGTATTTTTTTGTGCATTTTCTTCCAATTGTTTATATTGTTCCTTGACCGCTTCTTCATCAATCGGTCGATCATCCAATAATTCAAAACCGTCAGGCGCCGGCCCCAAGTATTCCTTTTCCGTACTGGTATCCAAATCACCCAGCGCTTTTTTAACTTTATTCAAATCCGTTCCTTCTTCAATCAGCGCTGTCGTATCGGATTCACAGTTTTCAACAGCCGTTTGAATATCAGCCTCTATTGCTTCTTTTTTACGAATTAAAGAATCCCAACCATTCGGATAATATTGTCCGACAACATCCGTTTTTTCCAAATCGATAACCGCTTGAATATCTTTAACAACTTGACGCATTAAATCAACCACCATCCCGTAATACGGATAGGCAAATGTTTCTATATCACCCAACTGCAAGCATCGAGCCGATAACCATGATTGCAAGTTATCCAGTAAAGTAATTTCCCTTTCTGCCTTATGTATTGCAAAAGCTTCAGGGGTATTATCATCCGATTTTTGTTCATCCGATTGGATGTTTTCAGTATCTTCCTGATTAGCAAGTTCTTCATTTTCTGAGACCAAAGCATCATCCGGATTGTTTGAAACATCCGGACTAACGGAAATCCCATCGTTATCAAGATCAGGCAACACAACCGTATCCGCAGTATTCGCATCAGGAATTTCATCAGAAACAACAGAAGGAACGCTGCCCGAATTAACCTCTTCCTGATCAGATTGCTCGTCTTCCTTATGCATGTCTTGTTGTTCTTGAGAAAAATCATCAAAAGCAGCTTGTTCCGACGGATCGTTTTGTCCGCTATCATCCGCGGGTAAAGGCGCGGATGATTCAGACGGATTCGATTGCGCCTGACAACGATCTTCCAACTGTCGGTACAAATCCTGGCCCGGCTGCCCGAAAAGTTCCAACCAATGCTGCAAAACAGGCAAACGATCGGACATTAATTGCATATCCAACGGTTCTTTTTGTTCCAAATAAGATTGAGCCTCATGCCATGCCGTCAAAGAGGCATAATAATTAAAAACATGATCCAACTTTTCTTTAAGTTCAACCGGCAAATTTCCCAATTTTTCAAAAACTTGGTCGGCCCAATCAGACCCCATTTCCGTCGACAAAACAGAAACTGTTTTTTCTAATGAAGTTTGCGTACCGTCGTAATCATTTAAAGCATGGATTATATTTTCTTCATTCATCCGCTCCTCCATTTTTTTAAGAATCTTCTTCTATAATTTCAGAATAGCGTCCTGTCACCCCTTCCCCCATGGAGGCGGCCCCTTGTTGATTAATTCTTTTCAATAATTGCTGAGTTTGTTCCATCAAAATTTTTTGTTGTTCTTGAAGCTGTTGAAACTCAGATTGAGAAACACGAACAGTACCAACGCCTTCGCCGGCATTTATCAAATCTGAATCAGGCGACGGCAAATAACCATCCGACATCGTTGAAGATTGATCAGGATTTTCGGAATCATCACTGTTATGCGGTTGTTGTTTTTCTAAAAACTCCAAATAATCACGGACTTCCTGCCCCCCCATCAAGCTGGGCAGAAAACGCCGAACATCCGGTGAACATGCCAATAATTGTGTGTTATATTCTTGAACAAAAGATTCATCAAAAAGACGCAAGGATCGAAATTGATTCACAAAACGCTGAGCTGCCTGAAGAACTTCACTTTCTTGCGAAACTTTCTGTTTTTGAAACTGCTGTAAAAGCTCATTTGCCGCATCAACCATCACAGATCCCCTATATCAAAGCTACCCAAACCACACGTTGCAAAACGTCCAGAGGCATCCTTTGTTCTTTTTGTTCAAAGAAAGATTGAATATCTGCAACCTGATCGGAAATACTCAATACTCTGGCAAAACCGTTTTTTTCATCCTGGTTAAAAATAACCCAATCCGTCGTCCGAACTGGCATCGTGGGCGACACAACCAAAACAGATGAAGGCGGCAAAAATGCCGAACTTTCACCCCCGGACAAACGTACGGCATATAAATCGGGATCCCCCGCCAAAGTAGATGGACATAAAACAGATCCGATCGGCGCATCAGCATGCGATATAATTTGGCCATCGGATTGCAAAGAAGCCGTAATGGGAACAGTCACTTCATGAGCATCACCGCTACGTATCATTAAACGTGACATCGGCAAATCATTATAACCGCCTTTAAAAAGACCGACACCTTTTTTGGCCGTATTATTTTTCAATTCATCCAAGGCACCCGCGTTATCTAATTCGTATATTTTTAATTGTAAATCTTCATTGGACATTCCCAAAGCACGAGCAATATTTTCGAATGTTTTTTCATCCACTTCACGTTGCCCCATTTCAATCCGATGATAAACAGATAATGTCAGCTTGGCACCTTTTGCAATCGCCATTAAACTCATTTTCTTCTGACCGCGCACATAGCGCAAACCGGCCCCCAAAGTTCTGAGCCCGCCCCCGACATTTTGCTGACGTCTGGATTTTTGTTCATCCCGCCACGCTTTAATAACTTCTGGCTGAGATGCCCCCTCAGCAACGAACAAAGATTCATAAGGACAATCCAAAAATTTGGCCACTTTCTGCAATTGTTCTTCATTCAAACGGCGATAACCTTTTTCAATTTTACTGAGTGCCGAAATAGTCAATCCCAATAAATCGGCCAATTCAATCATACGACGCCCGCGAACCCGACGTAACATCCGTAACTGATTTGGAAATACAATTTCTTCCATTTTGTCTCCTTTTTTGAATATTAGACATAATATACACAAAAAAAACAATTTTGCAAAGAGAATTTACACTTTTTTTACAAAAAGTTTTCATGTCTTTTATTTTGACGACGGCGGTGCTTTTCCCGTCAGTTTATTGCCCCACTTTTGAGCAGTAGCACCGGCACGTCCGATTCCTTTTAGACCAACCTCTGTCATTTTGGCACCGGCACGAATACCGGAAGAAACCGCCTTTGTACCCAAAACAAGGGGAACACCTGCGACAGCACCAACACCGCTTTTCATTAAAAAGCCACCTACCTTGGAACCGAATTTATCCACAGCTTCAGCTGCTGCGCCTCCCCCTCTTCGTACGGCATTTCCGCCATCATAACCGAAACGTCGTGCCACATAACCGGAACGGGAAGGTTCTGTTTTATTTTTTTCATCATCTGCCTGAGCCCGAAAAGCATCCGCTTTCTTTTGGGCATCATCGACATCTTTTTGGGCCTTTTTAATGTTCTTGTCATTATTCGGCTTGCGTTTTTCTTCTTCTAATTTTCTTTTTTTATTATTCAAGTCTTTTTCAGCTTCTTTGGCCTTTGTTTCTTTCGTTTTATAGGGATTTTCAGCAAACGTTTTGGCATTTTCCTTTAAATTACCGTACATACCCGTGACACTGCCGGCCATAGCACCGATTGTCTCCGATATTCCCGTACCGGCTTTACCTTTCTTACTGGAATCCGAGACATTAAACAATGCTGCAATAATAATAGGGAAACTTTTCATTAATTTTTCACCCAAAATAACCACTATAAGCAACAAAATCGGGAAAGTTAATGTCATGTCTTTAGTAATAGCCTTGAACAAATTTTCACCATAATCCCCCGAATAAGGTGCCGTCATTGCTTTTAATAAATCAGCACTTTCCGGCGCAACAACTCCCTCCAGCATAATCATGACAAATGACATAGAAACAGCCAACCCGATAAATTCAACAATAACATGAAATAAAAAGGTCCATGCTTTCACCGTATATTCACGCGTGACGGCAAAAACAGATGTTACCACAAAAAGCGGCATTAAAACCAAAACAAATCCCAACCTTAAAAAGATATCCATGATTCGGAAAGCAACCAAAAAACTGAAATACGTAAACAACGCCACCAACAATACCCCCATCAACCACATTTTTATCTTTTTTGGGAAGCGCTATTTCTCTTCTGTCTTTTGTCCAGAAATAGCC
>CAMZEQ010000053.1 GCA_947305835.1 uncultured Alphaproteobacteria bacterium
TCTTTTAAATCATTATCGCTTGCATTTTTCTTTTTGGGTAAAATTTTTAAAATAACTCGACTGATGGTATTCAGACAAACCACCAAAGGACTTAAGACAAAAACAATCGCTTGTAAAGGATAAGTAATTGCAAACGCAAAAGGTAATGTTTGTTGAATTGCATATGTTTTGGGTAAAATCTCGGCAAAAATCAAAACAACAAAACTGACCCCGAAAGTGGCTAAGGCCACACCGCGGACAGGTCCGAAAAGATCGATTAACATACTGGTGGATAAGGCGGTTAAAGCGATATTAACCAAATTGTTTCCCAACAAAAGCGTACCCAATAATTTATCCGGTTTGTTTTTCAGGTTGAGCAAAATTTTGGCACGTTTGTCGCCTTTGTCAGCACGGGCTGAAAGCAATGGGACAGAAATGGCCGTAACAGCAGTTTCTACGCCTGAAAAGAAAAAGGATAATAACAATAAGATAATCAGTTTAATCATTTTTTTCCTTATGGGAAATGATTCCCTGTTTTTCTAATTGGTTAAAAATGCGATGAATGGTGTAATACGGCGGTTCATCAAACGATTCGACCGTAATATCTGCTTCACTGTAAAGCGGATAACATTCTTTAACCAAACGTTGAATTGTTTTTTTGTTATCTGCTGCCGGTACCAAAGGTCTGTGTGTGCGCCCCTGTGTGCGTCCGCAAATTACGTCTGTACCCGCTTTAATCCAAATAGAAACAGCCTTTTCTTTTGCGACTTTTCGGGTATGTTCGGATAAAAATGCACCGCCGCCGCTTGATAAAACACAAGGCGCCCCCTTTAATAATCTTTCCATGACTTTTTCTTCGCCTTTTCGGAATTCTTCCTCACCATAGCGCGCGAACAAATCCGAAATGGTAAAACCCGTCATCCGTTCAATTTCTTTGTCTGAATCTATGAACGGTAAATGCAACTTTCGGGCCATCATACGCCCTAAACTGGTCTTACCGACACCCATCATGCCGACTAAAAGTAAGATTTTTTGTTGTAATAATTTCTGACTCATGCTATAACTATAACATGTTTTTTTAAAATTGTCCAGTTCAGGAGGTAAAAAATGGCGTTACATGAAAAAAAATCAAATCCTTGGAGATGGGTTTTGGGCTTGATTATCCTGGGGGTTGTGGTATTGTTTGCTTGTTGTGATTTTATGCCAAAGCCACAAACGGTTGAACGGCAAATAGTGCATACGGCAGATTAAATGCATTCCAATCAAATTGATGCGTTTTTGGAAATGATGCAGGCAGAAAGGGGAGCCGGTGCGAATACTGTTTCCGCTTATCGCCATGATATGAATATGTTGGATGAATATTTGACGGTTCGACACATTGATCTGCTGAGTGCATCTGAAAAAGATTTACAAAGCTTTTTGATTTTCTTGTCGGATAGCGGAGATTCGGCCAGAACACAGGCGCGTCGGCTTTCTTGCATCCATGAATTTTATCGTTTTGCATATTCCGAAGGGTGGATAAAAATCAATCCGGCTGATTATTTACAAGGTCCCAAGTTGCCCGCTTCTTTGCCAAAATACTTAAGTGAAGAAGAAGTTTTAAAACTGATTCAAAAAGCACAACAAAATGATAAACGTTTATATGTTTTATTGGAAGTCCTGTATGCTTCAGGTATGCGTGTCAGTGAATTGGTGACTTTACCGTTGGGGGCATATGTGGCAGGTGAAAAGCATTTGCAAATTATCGGAAAGGCTGGTAAAGAACGTATCGTACCATTGAATGAACACGCCATTTGCGCTTTAAATGAATGGCTTGTTATCAGGGAAAATGATTTGCCCAAAAATCGTCAAAGTAAATGGCTTTTTCCGTCCGGTAAAAGTCATTTCGGTCATTTAACACGGGATGCTTTTTTTAAACGGTTAAAAAGTTTAGCTGTTCAAGTCGGTATCAGTCCCGGTAAAGTATCACCACATGTTTTCCGCCATTCGTTTGCGTCACATTTAATGGCACATGACGCGGATTTACGCTCTGTTCAGCAAATGTTGGGGCATGCGGAAATTGCCACAACTGAAATTTACACGCATGTTTTACCTGACAGATTAAAAAAGATAGTTGAAAATTCTCATCCTTTGTCGTATAATGCCTCCCGGGAAAAAAATGAAAATAGTGGATAAATACATTTTACGACAGTTAATTGTCGGATTTTTATTGGTTTTAAGCTGCCTAACCATGTTGGTCTGGCTGACCCAGTCTTTGCGCATGATTGATATGATCGTCAGTAAAGGAGTCGGTGTCGGTGTTTTTATCGAAATGACCTTACTTGTATTGCCGAATTTTATGCAAATTTTAATGCCGTTGGCTTTGTTTGCGGTGGTATTGTTTACTTTTATCAGAATGCAATCCGACAAAGAATTGATGGTTCTGAAGGCTGTCGGGATGAGTCCGGCCCAATTGATGCGTCCCGTTTTGAAGATGGCGGCTGTTTTAACACTCATCGGATATTTGCTTTCTTTTATAATAACGCCATGGGCAACCACGACTGTGCGTGAAATGCGCTGGAAGATCCAAAATAATTTGTCTCATGTCTTATTGCAAGAGGGGCAATTTAACACTTTTAAAAAAGGCATGATGATTTATATTCGTGAGCGTCTTCCTGACGGTGCAATCAAGGGGATTTTAGCTTATGAAATCAAAAATAACAAAAAATCTGTTTTGATAGCAGATGAGGGGACTTTATATCAAACACCGGATGGTTTGGAAATTTTATTTGGGCATGGTGTACGGCAAGAGTATAATCCCCAAAATCAAGATTTTTCGGTTCTTAAATTTGATAAATATACAATTACGTTGAATGATGCGCGTCATTCGGGCAGTTCGCGTGTGCCCAGCGTGCGCGAATTGCCTTTTACGTATTTGCTGACTGTCCCGAAAGACAAAGCAATTGATGCGGCTTCATGGCGCAAATACAAGGTGGAGGCATTTAAACGTTTGACCCAACCGTTGTATAATTTTGTGTTTGCTTTGTTGGCATTGGTGGGTGTTTTGACGGGTTATTATAACCGTCGCGGGCAATCGGGGCGTGTTAATTTTGTTGTCGGGGCCGCTTTGTTGATTCAGGTTTTCGCCTTGATGTTTGAAAATTTATCAGGTAAAAATTTATGGGCAATCTTTTTAATGCTGCTGAACATTGGAATTCCCGTGTGGATTATCTTACGTATTTTCCAAAAGGAAAAAGGCCCGATTTTAAAGCATTTTATCTTTTTTGTATGTCTGATTTTATGCGGACAGGTTTGGGCCGGTTCAAAGGTGGATGTTTCCGCTTTTAACAAAGAACAACCGATTGATTTCGAAGCAGATCATATTTCCTATGATCAACATCAACAAATCATGACTGCCTCAGGTAATGTTATCTTAAAGCAAAATGGTATTTTATTTCAAACAAATGAGATTACTTATAATCAGGAAAAAGATCTTGTTTATATTCCCGGCGAAGCCCAAATGATTTTACCTGATGGGAATTCTTCAATTGTTCGGGATATTCGTTTAAAGGCGCACGGGGATGAAGTTGAAACGGGCAAAGGACAAATGGAAATGGCAGACGGAACACATTTGTGGGCCAATCGTATAATTCGAAAAAATAAAGGAACGGAAAATGAATTGAAAGATGCCTTTTATACTCCTTGCGATATGTGTGAAGCAAAATCGCCGTTGTGGCAACTGCATGCCAGTTCCGTGGAACAAGATGATGAAAGTCATATGATGCGTTTTTGGAATACGCGATTGGAAGTTAAAGATATACCGGTTCTTTATTTTCCTTATTTCCAAATGCCTGATTATACGGTTAAGCGGCAAACGGGATTTTTGACCCCGACATTCGGTACAAACACTGCTTTAAAGGCGCATATCAAGACCCCTTATTTTGTTAATATTGCCCCCAATCAAAACTTAACAATTACCCCTGTTGTTTCTTTTGTTCGTAATCCGTTGGGAATGATGGATTATTCTGCTTTATTTACTCAAGGTAAAGTTAATTTAAAAAGCAGTTATACTGTCGATGAAGAACATAAAAAACAAGGGCATATTAATTCAAGTTTTGAATATGATCCCAACAGTTCTTGGCGTTTGACGGGGGGGTATAATCGCTCTTTAACGGACACTTATTTTCGCCGGTATGGTGTTTTACAAGAAGATACATCACAATCTTTTTTAACGTCCCATCTAACGGCGGAATATTATGGCAACAGATTGCAAGCCGCCACAACTTTTTATAACTTCCAAAGTTTACAAGATGGTGTTTCATCCCGGGAAATACCCGTTGTTTTACCCGTTTTTAATGCACGTTATACCTCCTTGCCATTAACAGAGGCCGGGGGTGTTCTTTTTTCGGATGTGAATGGTGCTTTTATTAATGACAGAACACATTTTAAATCAAACCGTGTCTCTTTGACTCAGGGCATTCAATTGCCCTATCGCACACGCTTCGGTTTAAATACGGAATTATCCGGAACCGTGCGTACGGACGGTTACAGTGTAGATACGGGACGTAACGGTATCGGTTTCGGGCGGACGGACAATTCTTATTTTGCAGGGCGGATTTTCCCCCAAGCCGTGTTGAAATTGAGCTATCCGTTGATCCAAAAAAGCTCTGAATACATACAGGTTTTGGAACCCATTGTTATGTTTGTTGCGGGGCCAAATGGTTCAAACAGTGATAAGATTCCGAACGTGGACAGTACGGTTTTTGATTTTGATGACTCTAATTTGTTTTCTCCTAATCGTTATGTGGGATATGATAAAGTAGAATCCGGCTCTCGTGTCAAGTATGGTATTCAATGGACGTTATATCAGGTCGGTAAAAAACGTTCCATTCAGGCTTTATTCGGCCAAAGTGCGCGTTTTACGAATGAAGCCGAATTGGATGACGCCATGGGGTATGTTCATCGTTTGTCCAGCTATGTCGGTCGGTTAAGGCTGAACTATGAATATTTGACATTGGCCTATCGATTCCGCTTTGCCCAAGATAACTTGGAACCCCAAAAGAACGATGTCTCTGTGGAAGTCGGCTCACAGCCTTTGCGCGTGGGTGTTGAGTATTTATTCCAAGACGCTTTTGTTATGAAGAACATTAATTATGCGCCCAAAAAGGAAATTTCGCTTTACGCGCGTTCACGCCTGACGAAAAATTGGTCTGCCGAAGGTCGTTATCGGTATAATTTGTTAAAAGAAAACAAGGGCGCACTGGAAACATACGGTGTTTTGCGCTATGATAATGAATGTACGGCGGTTGAGCTGGTGGGTAGCAAGTCTTATACGCATGACCGTAATTATCACGGTGATACGTCGGTAATGATCAGGGTTTATTTAAAGACATTGGGAGGATTCGGGCAATGAAAATTTTAATTTTTTTGGGGATGATAGGGATGTTTTTTTCGGCATCTGCTGCTGATTTAAAGGTTATTGTTAATGACGCCCCGATTTTTGCGACGGAGGTATTTGCCCGCATGAAGCTTTTGACGGCTCAACAGCCAGCTGTTTATCAAGATATGCCCTCAGAGCAATTGGCCAAGGTGGCGTTGGATAATTTGGTGGACGAATATTTAAAAATCCAAAAAAGTCAGGCGATGGGCATAAAAGTTTCTGAAACGGAAATTGATCATGCGATTGAGCATTTGGAGCAGCAAAACGGTTTTTCTGTGGGTGGTTTGCAACGTTTGCTGGATGATC
>CAMZEQ010000054.1 GCA_947305835.1 uncultured Alphaproteobacteria bacterium
AATCAAAATAAAAAATCCACTTTTTTTGAAAGTGGACGGACGCTGAAAAACTGTCTAAAAGAGCAGCGTTGGCTATTCAATATATTCACCAAACCATCCGCCCTGAGGCGGCATTTTCTTTTAGAACGGATTTTGTGCATCCGACTTTATGCGCAATGTCATAAAGCAAGTTCAGTCTAAGTTATTTTTTTTAAAATGTCAATTCAAAATTCTCACATTATTAAAAATATTATTGCATTTTATAAAAAAATAGTTTAGGGTAGAAAGAGAAAAGGAGTTTCTATGACGAAAACAAATACTGATTTTCCTGATTTGTCTTGGCGACGTTATCTTTTACCGCCTGTTCATCGTGAAGGGGTAAAAATTTTGGCTGTTGTTTTGGCTGTATCCATAGCATTTGGTCTTATTTCTGCTTGGTTTTGGCTTTTATTTGCACCTTTTTGCCTGTTTTCTTTTTATTTTTTCCGCAATCCTGAACGCGTTATTCCCCAGGGAGATGATTTAATTTTGGCACCTGCTGACGGAATTGTTTCCAAGATTGAGGAGGTGAATACCCCAAAAGCTTTTAACATGCCGGATCAGAAGCTGACGCGTGTGAGTATTTTTATGAGCGTTTTTAATGTCCATGTGAATCGGGCCCCTGTTTCGGGAAAGGTGACTGCCTTAAACTATCATCCAGGAAAATTTGTCAGTGTGGCCGAAAAAGACAGTGAAGATAATGAACGTCAAGAAATTTTATTGACCACAAATAAGGGGATCCAATTGGCATTTACGCAAATAGCCGGTTTGGTGGCACGGCGCATTTATTGTCCTTTGAAAGTAGGGGACGAATTAAAAGCCGGTCAAGTATTCGGTATGATTCGTTTCGGTTCGCGTTTGGATGTCTATTTGCCCAAGGGGGTGAAGCCTGATGTTGCTGTTGGTCAAACAATGGTTGCCGGTGAAACGGTAATTGCAAAATTGAAATAGGAGTTGCAAATGACAGGTAAAGAAATTAATCCTAAAATTATTTTTCCTAACACAGTGACTATGTTAGCACTTGCTTTTGGTGTGTCTTCTGTTAATATGTCGCTTTGGGGTAATTGGAAAATGGCTGTTTTGTTTATCTTGTTGGCCGGTGTATTCGATTTTTTAGATGGTAAAGTGGCGCGTTTGTTGGGTGTTTCTTCCAAATTTGGGGCAGAGTTGGATTCTTTATCTGATTTTGTCAGCTTTGGTGTAGCCCCGGGTTTGTTGATGTATCAATGGACAATGGATGCCCATTATCGGTTGATGGCTTTCAGCAATATTTCGTACAAACCGATGGCTGTCGGTATTGCTTGGTGTTTTATTTTGTTTTTGGCGATGTGTTGTGCCGCACGTTTGGCACGTTTTAATACCATGTTAGATGAAGAACAGCCTGATTATTGGACACACTTTTTTATGGGGGTGCCTGCGCCGGCCGGTGGTTTTTTGGCGATGTTACCTTTGATTATATGGTTAGCCGGCGGTGAAAAATTGTCTTTTTTACGCAGTTCTTGGTTTTCGGGATTTTTTGTTGTTTTTGCCGGAATTATGATGGCCAGCAAAATACCAACCCTTTGTTTAAAACATATTCACATTGATCGTGATTATGCGTGGATTTTGATTGTTTTATTCCTATTATTAATTGCCGGATTGATGACCTATACATGGATTATTTTAAGTTTGTTGGGTATAGTCTATCTGATTTCTATACCGGTGGGGATCTTGTTTTTTTTGAGATTTAAAAAGAAATCCGGCTGATATTAAAAAGGGGGAGGGAATGAAGCTTTCTGTTTTTTCGTTGATTTGTCTGTTTCCATTGATGGTTTCTGCGGAACCTTCATTTGTGGCCACGATTCCCGCGGAAGATATGTCGGTTATTCGTCAAGTATTGGACATGAAAGTTTTTCATGATGCCTTTTTTGTCGAAAATATGATTTCAGGGATTTATGAACAAGAAAATTCAGGTGAGTATTCCAATCCTTCTGTGATGCGGGAAATCGGACATGAAAATTTATTTAATGATCGTGATTCCGAATTATTGCGTCATGAAATAGCGGGCAGGGTTTTGCGTACGAAATTAATTCAAACTCCATGGGATGATCAGGTAGCGGCAATTCATGAGGATCCTTTTGAAGCTTTTATAGGATTGATTGAAAATCAACAAGTGTTGAAATTAGAAGAAAAAGAAATAGAGGATTTAAATTCGGTTGATAAAGGTGTTATCACTCAAACAATTCAAATGCTAACCGAATCGGGTCCTGACGTGGGGGCTGCACCTGTTGCGGGTATCTCTGCGGAAAGTTTGCCCACAAAATGAAGCATAAGGAAATTCCCAGTTTCCCATCCCCGATCATTATCTTGGTTCGGCCACAGTTGGCACAGAATATAGGGATGGTTGCCCGTGCCATGATGAATTGTGGTTTGTCCGAATTACGATTGGTTGCCCCCAAACAATCTTGTTTGGCTGATGCGGCGATTTCAGCTTCTTCTGGGGCCCAAAGTATTTTGGAAAAAGCCAAAACATATAAAACCTTACCCGAAGCCTTAAATGATGTGCAATACAGTTTTGCGACTACCGCGCGTACCAGAGATATGGTAAAGCCTGTTTATTCGCCACAAAAAGCGGCTGTGAAAATAAATTCTTTTTTGAAAGTCAAGGCCAAGGTGGCTTTAGTATTCGGCCCTGAAAGAACGGGTTTGGAAAATGGTGATATTATTTTGTCAAATGCCTTACTTTCGGTGGATTTAAATCCCGTTCATCCATCTTTGAATTTAGCTCAAGCTGTTTTATTGGTTGGGTGGTGTTGGTGGAATACGCGCTCTAAAATACCAGAAAAGCGAGTCAGTCGCATGGCCAGTCAAAGTGAGTTAAATAATTTTTTGATCTTTTTGGAAAATTTATTAAGACAGAAAAGATATTTTCAATGGCCCGATAAGGAAGAAAGAATGGTGCATAACTTGCGCAATATTTTTGTACGTAATGAACTGACTGCTTCGGAAATTAAGACCCTATACCGCGTGATAAAGACACTTTCCGGCAGAAAAAAATGAATTTTTATTAAAAAAGACTTGTTTTTTCATTGAAATTCGTGTATGAAGATAGAAAATCTTTAAAGAAAGGAATCTGTCATGAATACAATAGCCCGTTTAAAAAAGTTTTTAACACTTTTTTCATCTGATTTAGCAATTGATTTGGGAACAGCCAATACGTTGGTTTATGTTCGTGGCCGTGGGGTTGTTTTGAGCGAGCCTTCGGTCGTTGCAATTGCTGAATCGCGCGGTAAGAAACAGGTGATTGCCGTTGGAAATGAAGCAAAACAAATGTTGGGTAAAACGCCCGGGCAGATCCAGGCAATTCGTCCTTTGCGTGATGGTGTGATTGCTGACTTTGACGTGGCGGAAGAAATGATTCGTCGCTTTATTGCAAAGGCGTTGGAGAGACGTGGAATTTCTCGGCCGATGATTGTGATTTGTGTTCCTTCGGGTTCAACAGCTGTGGAACGTCGTGCGATTCAAGAAGCGGCCGAAAACAGCCATGCCCGCAAGGTTTATTTGATTGAAGAACCGATGGCTGCTGCTATCGGGGCGGGTTTGCCTGTGCATGAAGCTTCGGGGAGCATGGTTGTTGATATTGGCGGCGGTACAACCGAGGTTGCAGTCATGAGCTTAGGGGGAATTGTTTATTCTTTGTCTGTTCGTGTGGGTGGTGATAAGATGGATGAAGCTATCGTATCATACATTCGCAGAAATCATAACCTTTTGATTGGTGAATCAACTGCCGAAAAAATTAAAAAGACTATAGGTGCGGCTATTGCACCGTCTAAAGGAGATGGTGAGATTATTCCGGTTAAAGGGCGTGATTTGATGTATGGTGTGCCCAAAGAAATTAAAATTACAGAACGTCAGGTTGCTGAGGCTTTATCGGCCCCGATTGCTCAAATTGTGGATGCCGTTAAGGAAACATTGGAACACACAGATCCCGAGCTGGCATCTGATATTGTTGATAAAGGTATTGTTTTGACCGGTGGTGGTGCAAAATTAAAACGGTTGGATGAAGTTTTACGTAAAGCAACAGGTTTGCCTGTTTCTGTGGCGGAAAATCCGCTTCAATGTGTTGTTTTGGGAACAGGGCGTACCATCGAAGAGATCAGTAAATTTGAAAATATTTTAACCAGTATGTATTAGGCTAAGAGGGGGCACCCATGGAGTGCAAAATTTTTCGTTTAAAGCGAATCAGAGCACAAATCCGGCGTCTTTTGCCCATCTTGTTTTTATTTTTTTCGTTGTTGATCATGTTGTTGATCCGATTTGATAGTCCTGCCCTTGTCAAGACGCGTTCTTTTATGTGGGAAATTTTTGTTCCAATTGTTTCTGTGGTGCGTCAGCCTGTTTATTGGGTAAAAAATGGGGCTGACGGCTTGAAAAATTGGGTTTTGACTTATCGTGAAAATGAAATATTGAAAAAAGAAAATCAAGACTTGAAACAATGGCGTTTAAAGGGGTTGAGTTTAGAAATTGAAAACGCTGAGTTAAAAAAACATTTAAATTATCAATATCAAAAGGTTAAATCTGAATTAATCAGCGAAATTGTGCTGGATGAAGGTGGTTCTTTTTCTCGGTCTTTTGTTGTTAATGCGGGAAAAAATCAAGGCGTTGTAAAGGGAATGCTCGCTTTTGGTCCCAATGCGATTACAGGGCGTATTGTGGAAGTGGGGAAAAACTATTCACGTTTAATGCCTTTTACGGACTATATGTCTCGTGTCCCCGTTTACGTGGGGGAAGATCGAAAATCTGCTGTTTTGATGGGGGGTAATACGGATATGCCGTATTTGCAATTTTTAAATGAAAATGATACGGCCCAAAAGGGAGATTTGGTCGTATCTTCTGGATATATGGGGGTTTATCCATCCAATTTGCCGATCGGGAGAATTTATCAAGAGGATGAATTTACACCCAATGTGGTGCTCTTTGAAAATGTTAATGTACTCTCTTTTGTACGCTTGATTGATTTTGGTTTGGATGAAAATCTTTTGAAGCAGGATATAGAGGCACCGTGAAAGTTAATTTATTAAAAACAGTTTTATATTATTTATTTCCTTTTTTATGGGCACTTTTGTTTGTATGCGCGTGCTTTGTTCCTGAACGCTTATTCAGAAATTTTCATCAGTTTTTGCCGTTAGTTTTGATCATCATTTTTTATTTTGCGTTGTTTTCATCCAAAAGATTGAATGTTATTGCGGTTTTTATTTTGGGAATTTTGGCTGATTTTTTATCTCCTTCAATATTCGGATTAAACAGCTTTATTTTTGTCGGGATGTTTTTTATGTCTAATTTATTACAGCCTTATATTTACGCTTTTTCTTTTAAAAATTTGTGGTGTGTTTTTTGCGGATTGATGCTGTTATGTGATATTTTATGGGCGTGGTTTACCCATTTATTTACGGGTGTATGGGTGTCGGCTTCTTTTTGGTTGGTTCAATATGTTTTTGTGTGTTTGTTTTATCCGATTATTATTTGGATAACAGGTAAGTTAAACCATTTGATAAAGGATATTTAATGGTTGTATGGCGTTATGAAAAAAATCATATTTTAACAAAAAGGCTGTTGATCCTTTCTGGGGGCTTTTTAATTTTAGCTTTTATTTTGTTGGGAC
>CAMZEQ010000055.1 GCA_947305835.1 uncultured Alphaproteobacteria bacterium
ATTTAAAAGAAAATTATTCCTAATGACACCTCTTCACCATCATTTTGAAAAGTTGGGTTGGAGCGAAACAACGGTTGTTGTGCGTTTTTGGATTGTTTCTATTTTGTTGGCATTGTTGGCTTTGTCCACCCTGAAATTGAGGTAAAATGATCTGTTTTTCTGACATCAAAAAAAGAATCATAGAGCAAGCACGCAGCTTGGATAAAGGTATTATGTATGCGGCGTTTGTTTTACTTTTTTGTGGTGTTTTTTTAACGCTAGCCGCCAGTCCGGCAGTGGCAGCGCGCAACCATCTAAACTGGTTACATTTTATTATCAAACATATGTTCTTTGTGCCGATTGCCGTGGGTACTTTGATGGGGGTAGCCCTTTTGCCGCTTAAATGGGTACGTCGGGTGGCGTTTATCATTTTAATTGGAGCCCTTATCGGGATGATTTTGGTTTTATTGGGTCCCGAAATTAAAGGAGCAAAACGTTGGATTAGAATTTTAGGAATAGGAATTCAACCATCTGAATTTGTTAAACCCGCCTTTGCCGTTGTATGTGGATGGTTATTGGCCCGCGGACGTTTAATAAAGCATTGTTGGGACGGGTGGATTGCCTGGGGAATATGCGCTGTTGTTGTTTTTTTGTTGTTGGCTCAGCCGGATGTGGGGATGACTTTGACCATTTTATCTATTTTTGCCGTAGAATTATTTTTATCCGGTATTTCCATTTGGTTGGTGGTTTTTTTAGTGTTGGGTGGTGTTGGTTTTGCCGGTATGGCTTTTTTGAGTTTCGAGCATGTGCGCAATCGTGTTTTAAGGTTTTTAAACCCTGAGGATGGTACTTCTTATCAGGTTGAAAAGTCGATGGAAACCTTGAAAAATGCCGGATGGTTCGGTAAGGGGCCGGGCGAAGGGATGGTTAAGTATGAATTGCCGGATGCGCATACGGATTTTATCATGGCAGTATCGGCCGAAGAATTTGGTTTTATCATAACGGCAGTGATTGTTCTAACTTTTGCATTTATTATGCTGCGTTCGTGCTTTTTAATTCGCAGGGAAAATAACTTTTTTGTGCAAGTGGCTGTGGGCGGATTGATGACACAAATCACGTTTCAATCGCTGGTGAATATTCTTTCTACGTTAAACTTAATTCCCACAAAAGGCATGACTTTACCTTTTATTTCGTATGGGGGGTCGTCATTGGTATCTGTGGCGATTGCCTTTGGTTTTATCTTGGCGCTCACACACGGGCATACTTTTTCAAGGGGGTTAGAATGACAAAAATCATTATTACTACAGGTGGTACAGGCGGTCATATTTTTCCGGCCGAAGCAATTGCTAAGGGATTAGTAACGGCCGGTTATGAAGTTATTTTTGTGACGGACAAACGGGGGGCAAGTTTTCGAAAACTCACCGAAATTCCCACCAAAGTAATTGCGGCAACCTCTGTGACAGGACGTTCCTTTTTGGGTAAAATCGGGGCTCTGTTTATTTTGGGATGGGGGGCTGTTCAGGCGGCATGGTATATGTTATCGCATCGGCCGGATATGGTCATTGGAGTGGGCGGATATGCTTCTTTACCCGCAGTGCGGATGGCTCAATTTTTGCGGATTCCGACGGTGATTCATGAACAAAATGCTGTATTGGGCAGAGCTAATCGTATGTTGGCACCCCGTGTTAAAATGATTGCTACAGCTTTTGCGGATACCAAGCGTGTTCCGCCGGGTATTTCTACTTTTTTGGTGGGACAACCTGTGCGAGATGCTATTTTACAAAAATTAAATACCCCTTATCCAGAGGATAATGTTTTTCATTTATTAATTACAGGAGGGTCACAGGGGGCGCGTTTTTTAAGTCGCGAATTACCCAAAGCTTTGTTAAAATTACCGGATTCTGTTCGATCGCAAATGGCGATTACGCAACAAGCGCGTCCCGAAGATGTGGATGATTTGCAAAAGCTTTATCAAGATGCGGGTTTTTATGCCACAACAGTTCAATCATTTTTTGATAATATGCCGGAATTATTGGCCAAGTCGAATTTGGTCATCGGTCGTGCGGGTTCTTCCACCTTGGCTGAGTTGGCAATTGTGGGACGCCCCGGAATTTACGTACCTTTACCAACTTCGGCCGATAACCATCAATTTGAAAATGCCTGTCAATTTGCTGAAAAAGGTGCCGGATGGTTAGTCGTTGAAAAAGAGTTTGACTCAGACGCTTTGGCTAAACGCTTACAAGAACTGATTGAAAATAAAGAAGAATTAAAAAATGCAGCAAGGGCCAGTTTGGCTTTAGCGCATCCGAATGTTGCCGAAAAAATGGTGACTTTAATTGATCCGATTTTAAAGGGTGAGAAAAAATGAAATTATTTCCTCTGAATTGTGTACATTTTATTGGTATCGGCGGCATCGGGATGAGTGCAATTGCCGAAATGTTGCCTTCCTTAGGGGTGCAGGTACAAGGCTCCAACGATAAAGAAAATGCCAATACAATTCGGTTGCAAAAAATGGGTATTCCTGTCTTTATAGGACATCAAGCCGAAAATTTGAATCATTGTGACAGTGTTGTGATTTCTTCGGCCATTCATGCGGATAATGTAGAATTATTGGAGGCCCAAAAACGCGGCATTCCTGTGGGGCATCGCAGTGAAATGTTGGCCGAATTATTAAGATTTAAAAAAAGTATTTGTGTAGCCGGATCCCACGGTAAAACAACCACTTCTTCTCTGATTGCACAAATTTTGTTATCGGCCGGTATTGACCCCAGTTATATTATCGGCGGTATTTTGTCAAAACAAAAATCCAATGCCGCAGTGGGGCAGGGTGCTTGGTTGGTGGCTGAAGCGGATGAATCCGACGGTTCTTTTTTGAAATTGCCGACTACCATTTCGGTCGTGACCAACATTGAACCTGAGCATTTGGATTATTACAAAACATTTGATCGTGAAAAACTGGCTTTTCAAACATTTTTGAATCAAACAGCTTTTTACGGTGCTTGTATCGTATGTGCTGATGATCCTGTGATTCGGGAGATTTTGCCCGAAATCAAAGAACGACGCATTTTAACTTATGGTTTTTCAAACAGCGCAGATGTGCGGGCGGAAAATATTCGTATTCAGGGGATGAAGACAATTTTTGATGTGGTTATTCGTGAAAGGAACAATATCATAAATTACAAGGATGTTTCTTTTTCTTTGATGGGGCGTCATAATATTTTAAATACACTGGCGGCGATTGCAGCAACCTATGTGGTTGGGGTGAAACAAACGGATGTTCAAAAAGCGTTAGATGAATTTCAAGGGATTGAACGCCGCTTAACTTTGCGAGGCCGGGAAAATGGCGTTTGTGTTTATGATGATTACGGTCATCATCCCAGTGAAATTCGTGCGTCCATTTCGGCACTGAAAGAGCATATCTCCGGGCGCTTGGTGGCTGTTTTTCAGCCGCATCGTTACACCCGGTTTCAAAATTTGTGGACAGAATTCATGGATGCTTTTGAAGGTGCGGATGCTTTGTTTGTGACGGATGTTTATTCAGCCGGAGATAGTTCTATTGAGGGGATTACTGCGGAAAATTTTGTGAATCAAATGCAGCAAATCAAAGCGAATGTTTTTAAAACAGGTGAAACAACTTTTGCCCGTCAAGTAAAGGAATTTGTTCATTCGGGCGATACAATTATTTGTTTAAACGCCGGGTCTTTGTCGCGTCGAATTCCTGAATTATTGGAGACTTTAAAAAAATGACTCTAAGGCTGACACCGGATTATCCTTTGGCTAAATATACCTGGTTAGGAACCGGCGGAAATGCTGATTATTTCGGTGTTGCGGATACATTTGGTGATTTAAAAGAATTTTTAAAAACAAATACTTATCCGATTCATGTTTTGGGTGTCGGCAGTAATGTTTTAATCCGTGACGGAGGAATAGAGGGCGTTGTTTTGAAATTAGGTAAAGATTTTCAAAAAATCGAAGTTAAAGATAATACCTTAATTTGTGGGGCAGGGGCTCGTTTATCTGAAATCGCCAAAGTGGCTTTGGAAAACGAACTTTCCGGATTTGAATTTATGGCGGATATCCCTGGTACCTTAGGGGGCGGACTTTTTTCCAATGCGGGTGCTTTCGGACGGGCTTTGAGCGATTGTTTGGTTCGGACGGATGCTCTGACCTTTGATGGTTTAGAAAAAAAACACACCGATTTTTCAGATTGGGGGTATCGGCATAACCCCATCCGAAATGTTGTTTTTACGAGGGCTGTTTTAAAGGCGGAAAAATCTTTAAAAAAAGAACAAATTCAAAGTGTTATGAATGATTATCATCAACAGCGAAAAGCGCATCAACCCCAAGGCGTACGCACCGCAGGTTCCACCTTTAAAAATCCAAAAGGGAAAAGTGCAGGTTTTTTACTTGAAAAATGCGGATTAAAAGGGTATAAAGAAAATGGGGCTGAAATGTCATCTGTTCATGCGAATTTTTTAATTAATCGCGGGGCCGGTGGTAATCAGCTGGAAGATTTTGTTTTGCGGATCCGACAACAGGTTCTGCAAAAGGAAGGTGTTCTGTTGGAAATGGAGATTCAATGTCTGGGCAGACGGTGAAAAAAGTGGCTGTTTTAATGGGGGGGATTTCCTCGGAAAGGGAAATTTCTTTGCTCTCTGGGCAAGGAGTGATGGCTGCTGTGCAAAAATTGGGTTATCAGGTCAAAGCCATTGACGTAACGGATAATTTATCCCAATGGATGAAAAAACTGATGGATTTTGAACCGGATGTTATCTTTAATGCCTTACATGGAAAATTCGGGGAAGATGGTTCGGTGCAGGGGATCTTAAATGCCTTAAAGATTCCATATACGCATTCCGGGGTATTGGCTTCTGCCGTTAGCATGGATAAAGAACTGACACGTCTGTTGGCTGATCAAGCCGGTATTTTGATTGCTCCCGGCGGATTGAAAACGGCAAAAGAATTTAAAAAGATGGCTTTGCCGTTGGTTGTTAAACCAAATAATGAAGGTTCTTCGTGCGGTGTACGACTTGTTTTAACGCAAAAAGAAAAACAGGATGTTTTGCACGATTGGCCTTTAAATCAAAAATTATTGGTGGAAAAGTATATCGCAGGGCGGGAATTGGCTGTAGCTGTTTTGGATGGGAAGGCTCTTGGAAGTGTAGAATTGAAACCCAAAAAAGGGTGGTATGATTACCAAAATAAGTATACCGAAGGGGCTGTGGATCATTTTATTCCGGCGCCCGTGACCGGTTCACAAAAACAAAAATTGCATGCATATGCTGAAAAAATACATAAAATATTGGGATGTCGCGGTGTAACGCGCAGCGATTTTCGCCTCTCCTCATCCGGGCATATTTACTTTTTGGAAATCAATACAAATCCCGGCATGACGCCCACGTCTTTGGTGCCGGATATCGCCAAGTTAAAGCATTTAAGCTATGCAGATTTGGTGGATTGTTTGATTCGGGAGGCACGATGCGATTAAAGAAAAATCAAAAAAATTCGGGGTTGTTATATAAGTTCCTGATTTTACT
>CAMZEQ010000056.1 GCA_947305835.1 uncultured Alphaproteobacteria bacterium
CGCGCTCATCAAATGGCTATTTCCGAGATGGCCGTGTTGGACAGATTATATGATATACTGAAAGAAAGGAATTTTGTTTAAATGCAGGCCCCTAAATTTTGGCAAAATAAAAATTCAAAATTGGCCGGATTTTTAAATCCTTTGGGTGGGGTGTATTCTTTTTTTGTACGGCGTCGTTTATGTCATGCTAATCCTTATCAATCTAAAATGCCTGTGATTTGTGTGGGGAACTTGTCTGTGGGTGGTGTGGGAAAAACACCAGTTTGCTTGGCTTTGGGGGATTATTTGCGTCAAAAAAATAAAAAGTTTTATTTTTTAAATCATGGATATAAGGCACGCCAGCAGAGCGTTTTGGTAGATGTACATACCCATTCTGCGGTAGATGTAGGGGATGAAGCACTTTTATTGGCTTTGAAGGCGCCGACAATTGTGGACAGGGCCAGGGCCAGGGGCGCTCAGTTGGCCGAAAAATTAAAAGCGGATTTACTGATTATGGATGATGGTTTTCAAAATCCGACATTGGTTAAAACACTTTCTTTTATTGTGGTGGACGGGATATTGGGGTTCGGCAATGAACGTGTTTTACCTGCCGGTCCGTTACGTGAACCTGTTTTAACGGGATTAAAACGTGCGGATGCCTTGATTTTGGTCGGGAAAGATATTTGGGGCGTTCAGGCATATTTGAATAAGAATAATTTGGATTTGCCTGTTTTAAAAGGGCGTTTTGTTCAAGATGAAAATGTTTTAAATACATTAAAAAACAAAACTGTCGGTGCATTTGCGGGGATTGGTCATCCCGATAAATTTTTTAAAATGCTGACTCAAAATGCGGTTCAGTTAAAAACAGCAAAATACTTCCCGGATCATTATTTTTATACACGTTTTGATATTGAAGAAATGAAAAAAGAGTACCCGGATTTGGTATGGGCAACCACCACCAAAGATTGGGTGAAGATTCCGCCCGAGTTGCGTACAAATATTGTGGCTGTTCCCGGGTGTTTTGAATTTGAAAATCCGGCTCAGTTGGATCAGATGATGAAAGAGGTTTTATCGTGAAAAATATCGCCGTCGGAGACAGAAGTTTTTTTCAAAAATATGTTTCTGATCCCTTGGTGGGTATAGCTGTTGCTGTGCTTTTTTTGATATTGAAAATTTTACCGTTATCCGTGGCACGTTTTTTGGGTGAAAATTTGGGTGCTTTTATCGGTTTATTGATGAAGAAGAGAAATCACATTGCTTTGGTTAATATGCAAATTGCTTTTCCGGAAAAAACGTTGGCTGAAAGGAAAAAAATCTTGCGTCAAATGTGGCGCCATTTCGGACGTATGGCGGCCGAAATTTTTCATATTAATCGTGTTATGAAAACAGTGCATTCCCAAGGTTTTGAATATGTTCGATCTTTTTATGAAAAAGGTAAAGGCGGTTTTTTGTGTTCTGCGCATTTGGGCAATTGGGAATTGCCTTTTGGTGAATTGGTTGCGCCGGGTGTTAAATTGAATCCTGTTTTTCGGGCTGCCAATAATCCGTACTTAAATAAATTGCTTTTTGATCGTCGCCAAGGAACACATATTCCCAAAGGACCGACCGGCGCACGTTTAATGTTGAAAGTTTTAAAAGAGGGTATCTATTCTGTGTGATCAAAAATTTCGTGAAGGAATGGCTGTTCCTTTTTGGAACAAATCGGCACAAACCGCCACAGCAATGGCCGGCTTGGCTTTAAAGTTGGATTTGCCGATCCTGATGGCCTGTTGCACCTGGCAAAAAGAAGGTTACTATTTGGCGCAGGTTTTGCCTCCTTTGGTTTTGCCGAAGGGTTTGCCCCGTGAACAAGCGGAATATGAGATTATGGCTCAGGTTAATCGTATCTATGAAAGTTGGATCCGTGCATACCCCGAACAATGGTTGTGGATCCATCGACGTTTTGATAAGGGAATTTATCAACATTCGTTGCCAAATAAATAAGATTGCTTTTTGGGCAAAATTTTGCTAAAATAACCCCATGAAAATTGTGACTTTCGGTTGTCGGATGAATACCTTTGAAAGTGCCGTGATGGCGCGGTTGGGGCATGATGTTCCCGATAATGTGATTGTGGTCAATACCTGTGCTGTGACGCATGAAGCGGAACGTCAATGCGGGCAAACAATTCGAAAATTAAAGCGTGAAAATCCGGATTCCGTTTTGGTAGTAACCGGCTGTGCGGCACAATTAGATCCCATGAAATATGCCAAAATGCCTGAGGTTGATCGAGTTTTGGGAAATCACGAAAAATTGGATAAAGATTTTTTGTGCGGCGTTCAAAAACAGGTTGTCGGAGATATTAATCAGCAATTTGATTTGCCGATTGTGGCAGATTTTGAAGGTCGTACGCGTGCTTTTTTGCAAATTCAACAAGGTTGTTCGCACCATTGTACTTTTTGTATTGTACGTTTGGCGCGTGGTAAAAATCAAGGACTATCCCCCGATAGAGTAATTGAACAGGCGAAAGCTTTTATTCGTGACTGTTTTCATGAAATTGTATTGACGGGGGCAGATGTGGCCTCTTACCCCTATGGCCTGTGTATGATTACAGAGCGTTTATTGAATGAAGTTCCCGAAATTCAACGTTTGCGTTTTGGTTCTTTGGATCCGGCAGCACTGGGGGATGATTTTATCGCTTTGGTTCAAAAACATCCTCAGATTATGCCGCATTTTCATTTATCCGTTCAATCGGGCGATGATACTGTGTTGCGTTTGATGGGCCGTCGTCATCGGCGCGGGGATATTTTGAATTTAGCACAAAAATTGCGTGCTGTTCGTCCTGAAACGGTATTGGGGGCTGATTTTATTGCCGGTTTCCCAACGGAAACAGATGAACAATTTCAAAATACGTTAGATTTGATTGAAAAAGCGCATATAACGCATTTACATGTTTTTCCCTATTCGGAACGTCCCGGTACACCTGCCGCCAAATTCAAACAATTACCTGTGACTGTTCGTAAAGAACGGGCACAAAAATTGCGTATTTTAGGGGATAAATTATATCAAAATTTACTTCATTCTATGGTGGGAATGAAAGTGAATGTTTTGGTGGAATCTGATAAAAAAGGCTGGACAGAAAATTATTTACATGTTATACTGACCTCAGATGTTCCGGTGGGACAAATCGTTCCCGTTGTTATCAAAGGAGTTCAAAATCATGCGCTGGTTGGATAAATTAAAAAAAGGCTTGCAAAAGACGGCACATGTTTTGACATTAAAAACATTGAATCCGGATGATTTGGAAGAATCGTTGTTGATGGCGGATGTCGGCGTCAAAGTGTGTCATGAGGTGATTGAAGTAATTCAAAAAAAACGTCCGAAAAATGCTGAAGAAATGCGTTTGATATTACGCCAAATTTTTATCCAAAAGATGCAACCGGTTGCCCGTCCTTTGATTGTTCCCGAATCTTGTCCTGCAGTGGTGTTGATGATCGGGGTAAACGGTGCCGGTAAAACAACCAGCATCGGAAAATTGGCTAAAATCTATCGGGAAAAAGGGAAAAAAGTGGCCGTGGTGGCGGCTGATACTTTTCGGGCCGGAGCCGTTGAACAATTGAAAAGATGGGCGGATCAAACTCATGCTGATTTTTATTCCGGTCCGCAAGGATGTGATGCTGCCGGTTTAATTTATGATGCTTTACAACAGGCACAAAAAAAACAAACGGATGTTGTTTTTATTGATACGGCCGGTCGTTTGCAAAATCGAACGGATTTAATGGATGAGCTGAAAAAAGTTTATCGTGTTATTAAGAAAGTGGATCCCGATATGCCGCATGAATGTGTGTTGGTTTTGGATGCAACGGTCGGGCAAAATGCGTTATCTCAGGTTAAAATTTTTAATGAAGTTGCACCGCTTTCCGGATTAATAATGACTAAATTGGACGGAACGGCAAAAGGTGGTATTTTGGTATCATTGGCGGATACGTTTCATTTGCCGATTTACGCTGTCGGTGTCGGGGAAGGTGTGGATGATCTTAACCCTTTTTCGGCACAAGAATATGTCAATTCTTTATTGGGGGATGAATGAAAATCAGATGGTCTCGATTATGGGGGCGCATAAAAAAGATATCCCTTCCGGATTGGCGTGTCTTATCATTATTGGTGTTTGGCGCTTTTTTGCAAGGGATTGCCTTTGTTTATTTGGATGTGGGGACATTGGCTCTTTTTTTAAAAAATCATGGCATTTTTCATGTAGGGATTGATTTTTTGTTCTTGGCTGCCTTGTTGCCTTTTGTTGGCAGCCTGACGGTTAAATTGGACAGGCGCTATGGTTACGGTGGGGCTCCTTTAACGGCACTTTTAACGTTGATTTTGGTCGGGTTATTGGTTCTTATTAATCGTTACGGGGCGGTCTCCCTGTTTATTCAAAGTCTTTTTATTTATCATTTTATTGTAATGATTTTAATCAGTTCTATTTTTTGGACTATAGCACATCGGTTTATTGTCCTCAGATTTAATTCTTTTAAATTTTTGGGGGTTTTAGGATCGGAACTGTTTGGTATGATGGTCGGCGGGATTATTTTGGCTCATCCGGGGGGGCATGCTTTGGCCCATTTAAACGGGGCAGTCGGTTGGTTGACCGGATTATTTTTGGTTTTAAAAATTTTGGTTTGGTTGTTGCCCGTTTCCAATGAAACGTTTGTGCGAAAATCTGGCGGTGTACAGGATGGATCTGAAAATAAGATGGTTGTATGTATTTTATGGTTATCCTTTTTGTATACGGCAGCGCGCTTTTTTTCGGATTATTTTTTATACCATATATTGGTTCAACAACAGGTTGATATTGGATATGTTTTAAGCAATCTGTGGTTGGGGCAGGGTTTAATCGGTTTGGTGATTGTTTTACTTTGTTGTCGATTTACATATACCTACATCCAATTATTTGGACTTTGGGGGATTTTGTTGGCTTATACCGGCATCAGTGCCGGTATTTTATGGCATCATCCGTCGTATGTGTATGCCGGTATTTTATTTGTTGGTATTTTGGGTCATTTATGTTGGCCGTATTTTTTAAGTATGTTACCTCAGTTGTTAACTTTGGGAAACGGTCGTCGTTTGCGTTGGCGTCGCCAAGTCATTGTTCAACCTTTGGCTGTTTTATTTGCAGGGTCCAGTATTATTATGCTGCCTCTGTTTGAACAGGCCCTATCTTTATTATTGATAGCTTTTCTTTTGGGGTGTTTTATTATAGTGTCTCTTTCATTATATTCACGCTTTTTATTGCATATGTGTCAAATGCGACGTTGGTGTTCCGGACCTTTGATGTTGATTTCAAATGAAGTTATTTCTTGTGTGCAACAGGGAGCGGTATCATCGCGAGTGGATGACGTTATTTACTTTTTGCGTTTGATGCAACAATCTGATTATCCCCATTATGTCCGGTACTTAATTCATGCTTTAGAT
>CAMZEQ010000057.1 GCA_947305835.1 uncultured Alphaproteobacteria bacterium
CGAATCACTTCGTATTCGCAGCTGCCCGGTTTGTATTTTTTGTCGATGTAAACTTTTAAATCGCCGTTTTGATAACCCATTTTAAAATTCAAAACACCCAAGCTGGCACAAATTTGTTTGCCCAGTGTTTCAATGTTTACTTGTGCCGTACCGGAAACAGATAAATTGGAAACGGTCAATCCCAAAGTATTGGGTGAGACGACCTGATTGGCCCCGTGTAAAAATTCACTTCTGGACTTTGTTGTGATGTATTGAACATTACCCGGATTAGTCGTAATATTGACGCGGGTGCTAACGACATCACAAAAGGCGCTTGCATTTTGTGATAAAAACAGTGATAATACTGCACAAAGAAAACTTTTTTTATTCATCATGGGAAGATATTAACATAAAGGAAAACAAAATGCAAAGAATAATTTCATGGAATGTCGCATCGGTTCGTTCAAGATTACCCGTTTTGGAAAAATTTTTGGCGAAAATTCAACCTGATATATGTTTTTTGCAAGAAATCAAAGCAACTGAAGAAAATTTTCCCTTTATGGATTTTAAACGGATGGGATACGATGCGGTTATCAGTGGTCAAAAAGCTTATAACGGTGTTGCCTTTTTATCCAAAATTCCGTTGACGGAAGTTTTGCGTGAACTTCCGAATGCGCCTCAATCAAATCCGACACAGGCGCGTTTTATTCAGGCACGCTTGCCGGACCGAACAATTATAATTTGTGTCTATGTTCCCAACGGGGCTCCCCCGATGAATGATTCGACGGATACTTCTCGCTTGGATTTTAAGATTCGATGGCTGGAGGCGCTGACTGCATACATTCGCCATTTAATATCCGAAGGGGAAAAAATTATTTTGGGTGGCGACTTTAATGTCATTGAATACGATACAGATGTTTACAATGCGCAATCATTTGAAGGCAGCGCCTTGATTGTTCCGCCTGTGAGAGCCGCTTTCGAAAAATTGGCACAAATTGGGTTGAAAAATCCGATTCGTTTGTTTAATCCTCATCCGCATACTTACTCTTTTTGGGATTTTCAAATGGGCGCATGGCCCAGAAATTTGGGGATTTTATTGGATTTTTTCTTTGTGTCTGATGAAATTTTTTCGTCTGTTCGTTCGGCTTCGATTTATAAAGATATTCGCGGCTGGGAAAAAACGTCTGACCATGCCCCGATAGGTATGGATTTATCAAATGAATAACTTTTTTTAAAAAAGTGCATTTTTTTTCTTTCTTTTTTATTTGTTTTGCGCTAGTATAACTTTCAGAGGAAGACAAAAATGAGGGAACCCATTTTAAAAGCTGTTTGTGTACCGCCTCGACTGTTTTGGGCGCCGGCCGCTGTGGCGGGAGCGAATCTGATTGTTCAATTTTCTTTAATGTTACTCTGGGTGGGGGTTACGGGGCGTTCAATTATGCCTTTTGTTATTACGATTCCGATTGTTCACGCTATTATAGTGGGTTGGGGATCTAAAGAACCGCATCTTTCTAAAATGCTGGTTTCGTGGGGACGTTCCGGTGCAACTTCCACAAAAAATGTGTATAAATCACGGGGAACCAAGTTTGCACCGTAAATGAAAAAGATGAATATATATGCTGTAATTGGCGATTTTATTTTAACAACAGCGGGTGCAAATTCGACCGCAATTGCCGTTATCGGTGTATTGGCAGCGATCTTTTTGATTTTTGTTTTAATCACCAAGGTCGGGGAATGGGTTTTACCCAAGCCGGTTGAAACGCGTTTGGCCAATTTTTTGCCCTTTGATTATCTGGATGAAGATGGCGCAACGATCCATTTACACAATGGGGGATTGGCCCGTGTATTTGAAGTCAAAGGCGCCGATGCCACATTGCTTTTGCCGGAAGATCGTGAAGTTTTGATGGAAGCGCGTAAACGTTGGATTGATTCCATGGTAGAATTGGAAGTTGTGGCACGGATGGTGACCATTCGTGAAAAAGTGGAATTAAAAGAACCCGAAGCGTATCAGGACAATAATCTTTTGAAAGCTGTCGCCGAAACATGGATGGAAAGTTTGCATCGTATTTTTCGCAATAAGCATTATATCATTTTATCTATCAATGATCGTAAAAATGCCATGAAGGATATGGATCAGGCGACCGGTGCTCTGACAAGTATTTTGGATGTTTACGAACCTCAGTTGCTCAGTGAAGTGAACAATTTAAATAATCAGGATAAAAGTCCATTTTGGATTTTTGCAAAGATGGCCAGTCCGCTTTCTCATCCCAAACCGATGATACACGGTGAAAAAAAAGAACGGTTGAACGATTTATTGACATCTGATTATGTCCACTTTACCAAAGATGAAGGTTTGGTACGTTATTTTAACGGAAATCGCGAAAAATTATCAATCACAATGGGAATCCGTAAGCCGGGTGATTTTATGGATGAACAGATGATTGCGGATTTTTTAAGTTTGGATATTGAATTAACTTTGTTACACAATATTCGCGGTGTCCCCAGTCATCGTATCATGCCGATCGTTATGCAGCAACAAAAAATGGCCTATTTTACGACCTTTTCACAAAATGTGGTTCAACAGTTTGAAGAAGCCAAAGAAGCTTTGGATGCCAACGATGCCAATGCGCAAACATGGAATGAATATGCTCTCAGTATCATTATTTTTGGAGAAAGCGAAGAAGAATTAAAATTTGGTCAGGAAGAAGTGGAACGTATTTGCCGTATGTACAATGTGACACCCGTGCGGGACGGTTGGGCGGCACAAGCAGTGTTTTTCAGTCAATTCCCTTCATTTGATATTTACCCCAGAACCTATCAGTATTTGTCGCGCGTTGTGGCCTGTGCGACCATTATTGATCATGCTCCGACAGGGCGCATGAAATCCGATTGGGGGCCGGTTCCTTTAAGTTGGTTCAGGACTATTACGGGTACGCCTTATGCTTTTCAATTCCATGTGTCGGAAGAACCTTATGCGGTGGCCCATACGGCATTGATCGGTCCGACCGGTCAAGGTAAAACGACATTTTTCAGCTTTATGGCCGGTCAATCAATGCGTATTCCGGATTTGCACACATACTTTTTTGATCGCAATAATGGTGCCAAAGTTTTTGCGATTATGAACGGGGCACCCTATGTGCGTTTTGATGGTGGGGAAGATTCGGTTTCATTAAATCCTTTTGCCATGCCGGATACGTCTGATAATCGGTCTTTCTTACGTACTTGGATTCGTGACATTACAGGGGGAACGGATGCTGTCAGTGAAAGCGAAATCGCGCGCGCGGTCACAACGGCTTTTGAATACTTGCCTCAAAGTGATCGTGTGTTTAAAATGATTTATTTATCATGCTTTGGGCCGTATTGCTTTATGCGTCGGGACTTGAATCGGTGGATCGCTACGGATCAGTACGGTCGTATCTTTAACTCACCAACGGATAATTTGGATTTGGATAGTCGGTATATGTGTTTTGATTTTACAACCATTTTCCAAGATCCTGTGTTGGCACCGGCAGTGATCAGTTATGTGATGCACCGCATTCAAACTTTGTCCACGTTGAAAGGGACCCCGTCTTTGATTATGATTGATGAAACGGCGCCGATGTTGGAACACCCGATGTTTAAAGATAGCTTTATCGTGGGATTACGTGAAGGACGTAAAAAACGTCAGGCCTATCTGTGCGCCTTCCAGCAACCCAAATTTTTGGATGATAACGGATTGGGTGATGTGATTCGCGGTCAGTGTCAAACGGTCATTTTCTTCCGTAATCCTCAGGCCAATGCTTCCGACTATGCAACATGGAATCTGACACCGCGTGAAATGAACTTTATTTTGGGTAAAGAATTTGTGGATCGCAAATATGCCATCTTGGTTTCGCGCCCTGCCATTCATGAATCCGTGATTTTGGATGTGGATTTGTCGGGATTGGGCCCCTATTTAAAGATTTATTCTTCGGGTAATAAAAACGTGTTATTGGCCGAAAAATTACAACGCGAACTTTCTGATACCGATCAAATTGTACAAGAGTATTTAAAGCGTGCTTAACCTGTTTTTTCTTCATCCAATAAAATGACACCGCCCTGGGCAAAAGGAATCATTAAACGGCGAATGATTCGTCCGTTGGGCAAATAAAGAAAAACTTCCTCTGTTTTGCTGAGTTCGGCAAATTGTTCGCGCTGTTGTTTTTTATATTGTGAAAAATCCATCACACGGGAGAGCAGGCCTTTTTCTTGTAAAGTATCCCAAAAGTTTTCATAGTCTGGTTTTGTATCCAACCATGCTTCATCCAAATGCCACATACGCGCAAAAGCAGGGCTGTAAGCCAATAATTGCCCGTTCGCGCTGAATAAACAAACAGCACAGGGCAATTCCTGACAAAGTCGGCGGTGGGATGCTGTAATTTCCCGCACTAAAGATTGAACTTCCTCTTCTGTTCTGGTTTCTTGTCCATAGGTTAATGTATAAGTCGAATCATCGCTTTGAAAGGGGCGTGTTTGCCAGTGGCATTGGTTAAGATCTTCGGGTTTATTTTGTCCCATAGCTTGATTTGCAAAAATGACTTTTCCCTGTGCGGATCGAATAAAAGTCGGGAAAGGGAATTTTTCCCAAGCATTTTCCAATAATTCTTTTTGCTGGTTTAAAATGTCGTAATTTTGCTGTAAATGCCCCAACCGTTCTTGGTGGCGCGATAAATCGCTCATCCATAAAACGTATGCACCGTCTTCAAATGGGCGTGCGCGCAGGTGAAAAATTTGTTTACCATGACGGATGATGCCATCAAAAGGGATATTATGTTCCTTTAAAATCGCATAATGTTCTGTTAAAAAATGTTTATCTTCTGCGGATAAAAGGGCCACCAATTGATTAAAAGTTTTGGGTTTTTGGGCCAAATCCCACATCAAACACCAAGTCTTATTCAATAAAATTTTTCCATTATAATCATAACACATACCGACAGGGATATTATGCAGCAACTGTAATTGCTTATGATGTTGTCGGCGTAAATGTCTGGCGTAAATAAAATCCAATAACCATACACAGCATCCGCCGACGACTAAAGCAGAACAAACGATGGTAAAAATCGGATCCCAATACATCATACCTTCCTTTCGGGCAGGCGATAGGCCAGTGCTTCACGGACATGTTCCGGTAAAATTTGATCCGAAAAAGCCATATCGGCAATAGTTCGAGACAATCGAATCATGCGGTGAAAACCGCGCCCGGAAAGTTGGAATTTTTCGGCCGCCTGAATTAACGTTTGACGTGCTTCATTCGATAAATTGGCTTTTTCTTCCAATTGACTGCCATCCAATTCTGCGTTTAAAACAAATTGATCCCGTT
>CAMZEQ010000058.1 GCA_947305835.1 uncultured Alphaproteobacteria bacterium
AAGTGCAGGGGGTCCTCTTGGACCTTCGGTAATTGAATCAAACTGTAATTGGCATCATCAAATAATAAATCAAAACGCTCTTTGGCGGGTAATTTGAAATGGTATTCACAATGCGGACATACGAAGTGCGATTTAGTCATTTCGCTGTGAAATAACATGGCGCCGCATTTCGGACATCTGTCCCAAAAATTGTCCGGAATATCTTTGCTAATTCCGATTTTTTTGACAGTCGGACGGGTTAAATTGGAAATCCAACTCATTTTTTACCGTTCAAGGCGTTAACCACAGCTTTCCCCGGCTTAAAATAGGGGATTTTCTTTTCGGAAACGAACACTTGTTCACCTGTCTTGGGATTACGTCCCATACGGGATTTACGTGTACGCATGGAAAAAATACCGAAGTTTCTGAGTTCCACGCGTCCGCCTTCAGATAACGTTTTGATGATTTCATCAAAAATGGTGTCCACAACCACTTTGGCATCTTGTGCACTTAAACGCATTTCTTGTGCTAAACGTGTAATTAATTCAGATTTAATCATTGTTGACTCCTTTGTTATAGCTGCTAGTCTACGCATTTTTAAAGACTTTGTCAAGTGTCCTTTTCATTTTATTGATTGCTTGTGCACCTGAAACAATATCAATCAGTTCATCGGTAATTTGATTTTGACGGGTCTGTTGATAAATGAGTCGCAGCTCGTTCAACCTTTCATCAATATTTTTTTCAGCCTGTTGCATATGTACCATGCGAATATAGTGTTCCGATGCCAAAGAAGCCGTTAAAGCATGAACCAAAACAATTTGAAGATATTCGCGAATAAGTGCCGAAAAAAGTTCGTTGTGCTCTGCTGTAATTAATGGAAGTGTTTTACCATCCCATTTTTTTGTTTTTAAATTCGATAATAAATTGTCCTGAAAGGGAATCAGTTGTTCCATTTGAACAGATGATTCGTTATTTTGTCTGTTGGTGTAAAACAACAAAACTTTGTCAAAGCCTTCTTTGCTGACGACTTGGTTGATCTTTGTTAAAATGGCGGTTGCCAGGGCCGAAATTTCTTTAACCGTATTGGAATTGTTATAGTTTGCAATTACGGGAAAATCTGTTGTTAAAGCCATTGGTGCTAAACGTTTCCCGACGGTGATTAATTTAATGCAATTTGATTGGTTCTGTAAATTGTGTTTCATTATGTTAATAAGATCACGGTTAAAGCGTCCCACTAATCCGTTATCTGATCCAATAATGATGGTCAAAATTTTATTTTTACAATGAGGTCGGGAAGGGGGTTCATATTGAAAGTTTTCTTGGGCAAAAAGGCCACGGAAAGCTGATTGCACATTTCGGGTGTATTGATTTAAAGATTTTAATGCTTTTTCAAATTGTCCCACCGAAACAGACGACAGCATTTTCATCGTATTGACAATGCCGCGCAAGTCTGTTGTTGTTTTAATCTGCTTATTTAAAACTTCCTGTGTCATGATTTCGGAATAATTCCTTTTTTTAAAAGTGCTTTTTGGAAAGTATGAATCAAATTTTCTTTATCTGCCTGAGACATTTTTTCGTGTTTATCTGTCCATTTTGTGATCAGATGCGTGAAATTGTTTTTTAAAACCTGTTCAATCACTTCTTGAGCAGCTTGTATCTTGCTTTCGACGATATCATCCAACAGACCGTTATTTAATGCCAAAAAGACACCGATTTGTGTGGCGACATCCATTAACTGATACTGTCTTTGTTGTAAAACAGATCGAATGGCTCGGCCTCGTTTTAATCTGGCCAAGGTATCCCCTTCCATTTGAACACCGAACTTTGAAAAAGATTCCAATTCTTCGAACTGAGAGTAAAATAATTTTAAGGGAGCGACCAATGATCTGTACGCGGGTAATTGGGCGGCACTGCCGACACGAGACACGGAACGACCTGTGTCAATGGCCGGCATTTGGCCCTTTTGATAAAGATTATTTGACAAATAAATTTGTCCGTCCGTAATTGAAATGACATTCGTGGGAATATAGGCAGAAATATTTCCGGCTTCTGTTGAAACAATGGGGATTGCCGTCAAAGAACCACCGCCGAATTTAGGACGTAAATGTGTGGCACGTTCCAATAAACGCGAATGTAAATAGAAAATATCCCCGGGATAGGCTTCACGTCCGGGTGGTGTGCGTAATAAAAGCGACATTTGACGATAGGCTCTGGCATGGGCTGTCAGATCATCATAAACAACCAAAACATCTTTGCCTTTGGACATAAAGTATTCGCCGATGGATGTTGCGGCGTAGGGGGCAATATATTGTAAACCGGCGTCATCTTCGCCGCCGGCCATAACGACGATGGTATTTTTCATCATGTCATATTCTTTTAAAGTGTTAATCACACGTGCCGTATCACTTAATCTTTGACCGATTGCGCAATATATACAAATAACACCGGAATCTTTTTGATTTAAAATCGTATCCACGGCAATAGCTGTTTTTCCGGTTTGTCTGTCGCCCAAAATTAATTCACGCTGCCCTCGGCCGATGGGGGTAAAACAATCGATTGCTTTAATTCCTGTTTGTAAGGGGGTATCCACGGGCAAACGTGCCATAATTGGCGGGGCATCGCGTTCTAAAGGAAGTGTTTGCTTTGCGCCCAGCAGTCCTTTATTATCTAAAGGTTGTCCCAAAGGATTAATGATACGTCCTAATAATTCTGTGCCCACGGGAATGTCCAAAACTTGGTGTGTTTGTATGGCTCTGTCGCCGGCTTTTAAAGAATCTGCGTTGGTTAAAAAGATAACGCCGGCCCCTTCCTCGGATAAACTGTGCACCATCCCGATGACACCGTTTTTAAAAGTTAAAAGTTCATTGATTTTGGCATGACTGAGACCGGATACAATGGCTGTTCCTGCGGCCATGGATTTTATGGCGTTTATTTCTTTTATCCGCAACTGAAAAGATGCTTTTTTTAAAGCTTTTCCGGCATTTTGACGTGCTGTTTGTGCAATTGTTTTCGGCATTTATTGCTCCTATTTTTTATGATTTAACAGGTTGTTCAGTCCTTGTTCCAATTCATTCAAATAATTTTTAACGGTCCAGTCAATACCGATATCTTGAATTCGAATTTCAACCCCCAAAATCAAAGATGAAGATACTTGATAAATAATTTTAGTTTTGGGTGAAATTTCAAAATAAGAACGTAAAAATCGGCTCATATCATATTGATGTCTTTCTGATAAAGTTTCAGATGAATTCACAACAATAACACTTTGATTTTTAATTATTTTAGTTATTTTTGTTTTTTCAACCTTATTCAGATCAACTAATTTTTTATAAAACAAATTTAAAACGCGTTCCATCGGTGTGGCATCAGTCAGATCAGTGATAATTTGTCCGGCTATGCGTAAAAAATCATGGCTGATAAATTGTTCCAATTCCAGTTTCAAATTTTCATTTTGTAATTTGATTTCAGATTGTAACTGATGTTTTAATTGTTCCGCTTCTTGTTTGATTTTTGCTAAGGTTTTTTGACGTTCCTCGGATAATTTTTTTGTTAAATCATTTTGTTTTGTTTGTAATGATTCTTCAAAAGCATGTTTTTCTGATTCCAAAACTTGTAATTCAGATTGGGCCTGACGATGTAAGGTATCAGCCGATTTGATTTGTGCGTCAATTTCGGCTTGACGTTTTTGAATGATGTTGTTAATCGGTGCGTATAAAAAACGCTTCAACAACCATACCAACACCATCAGGTTGATAATTTCAGCCACAAAAGTTATCCAATCAATTTGCATTAAAACCCCTTATTTGGCATTTTCAATAATGTAATTCCAAAACGGATTTGCATACAAAATTAAAATTGTGATAACAAACGCATAAATTGCAGTGGATTCAATCATGGCCATTGATACGAACAAAGTCCGCGTAATATTGGACGATTCGTCGGGTTGTTGAGCCATGGAACGCAAAGCATTTGCAGCCGCATTGGCTTCCCCGATAGAGGGGCCTATACCCCCGATGGCAATACATAAAGCAGCTGCAATAATTGACATCGCTCCAATTAAACTAATCGCATCCATTTTTATACTCCTTTTGTATCAGCTGATTGATCGGACTCTTTTGGGGCGACCGCTGATACATAAACAATCGCCAAGAGCGCAAAAATATATGCCTGAATTGTGCCTGTCAATAAGCCGAGCATCTGCATCGGTAAAGGTACCAATAAAGGCGCTAATGAAATTAAAACACTGCTGATGACAACGCCGCTTAACATGTTGCCATATAAACGAAATGCCAACGAGAAAGTGGATGAAAAATCGCTGATAATATTCATCGGCAACATAATCGGTGTCGGTTCAATGAATTTTTTTAAATAGCCTTTCCAGCCCGCATTTTTAATACCATAATAGGGAATAGCAAAAAAGACGCAGCTGGCAAAAGCAGTTGTTGTCGTTAAACTGGCCGTTGGGACTTTAAACCACGGAATAATGCTTAATATATTCGCCGTGGCAATGAATAAAAAGAATGTTCCTATAATAGGTAAGTATTTGATCGGCGTATCATTTGCAACTTCTTTGATTTGTTTTTGAATGCTTTGAACAATGATTTCCATGATAATTTGGGTTTTGCCGATTGATCCGTTGGTTTTTAATTGTGCGGTGAGCCACACAGAAATTCCCAACAATACAGCCATTACAACCCATGTATAAAAGATAGTGGCATTAATGGTCAAAAAGCCGATTTTGAAAATGACGGTTTGATCCAAATTTTCTAACATGCAACCCCTTTCTTTTTAACAATGAATAATCTTGTTATAACGAAAGCCGCAAACATACATAAAAGTAAAGCCGGATGACGGGTTGCCAATGAAACGGATACTATTCCGAATAAAACCAATCGAAAAACGGATGACAGAAATAAAAACAGCCCTTTGTGTTTGATATGGGGTAATTTTCTAACAGAATACCATAAAATTGCGCAGTAAAGGCAACTGAGTGTTATTCCGCATAAAATGGCCCATATCATCAAATCCAAAGAAAGTCTAAGTTCTGTCATTTTTCTTTTCCTTTCTTGCGATTTGGTATGATTTTTTCAGCCAGATAGTTGCATTGGTAAAACCCAACACAAAACCAATGATAATCAAATTCAGCGTCCATGAAAAAGATACAGGACAAAACTTGTCCAATAAATTTCCCGCTAATAATCCCAATAAAACAGGAATGGCAACTTGCCAACCGTAAATACTCAAGAGAACGTCATGATAATTGAGTTTTATATACGCTCTTTTTTGGCGGTTATCGGCTTTTTTGATTAATTGTCTGGC
>CAMZEQ010000059.1 GCA_947305835.1 uncultured Alphaproteobacteria bacterium
CAATTTTCTAGTGTATCAGTTTCATAAGGCTGGAAGAGGAAAGCAGCACAAAAAAGAATTATAAACGTAAGTATTTCTAAACAGGTGTATAGATTCAATTTTTGAGATTTATCATTAATATTTTCTACATCTTTATTTGTTGTTTTTGTCTTATTTTTAGCGCGTTTGGGCAATAATCTAAGCAAATAACCAAATCCCCAAATCCATACTCCAGCCCAATAAAGAATACAAGGAATAGATAACAACAAAAACAATGTAACTGGTCTGTGCGTTTCCCCAGCTGCTATCATTCCCATAATTAATTCATATAATCCCCACAAGATAATCATAAATTTTTGGGATTTTGTTAGGCTTGATGTTAATGTATGTTTTTTCATCTAATATTCCATCCTTTCTTTGTGTTTCTATTATCGTACCAGATTATTCTATAAAACACAATATGTTATTCTATTTTCTGTTAATTCTTGGGGATCTAGTCAGACTTGAACTTAAATAACTTATTGATTTATAAAGAAATAAAATTTCAGAGTTCGATAATTTACGAAAAGAGACACTTTTTGAAGGGGTGTTTATCGAACCAGTACAAGTGTTTGGAAAACATAAAAAAATCAGCTCCCAAAAAGGGAGCCGCTTGATTTGGTACCTCCAGCCGGACTTGAACCAGCACCTTATCACTAAGAGCAGATTTTGAGTCTGCCGCGTCTACCAATTCCGCCATGGAGGCATAAGGTAGCAACCATTATACAAAAAATATTTTGTCCTGTCAAGAAAAAATTTTAAATTCTTACGCGAATGTATTTTTTGCTTGATTTTTACAGCAAAATTTTATAGGCTGAATCCATCTGATAACCATAACAAAGGAAATAAGATGAAAAATATCGGAGAATTAATGTTAAAAGCGCAAAAAGTGCAATCTCAAATGACGATTTTGCAATCTAAAATGGAAGAATTGACCTTTGAAGGTCAAGCCGCTAACGGATTGGTCAAAATGACATTGACAGGCAAAGGTTATGGCGTCAAAGTACAAATTGATGATACTTTATTAAAGGACAAGGAATCTTTGGAAGATTTAATCGTTGTGGCCATTTCGGATGCGCGCGAAAAGGCAGATGCTTATATGGTCGGTGAAATGGATAAAATGCAAAAGAATTTGGGATTACCTCCCGGATTTAAAATGCCGTTTTAAGGATAAAAATGCCGGCACCGGAAATAGAACGTTTAGTGGGGTTGTTCGCGCGTTTACCGACTTTGGGGCCGCGTTCGGCCAGGCGTGCCGTCTTGTCTTTACTGGCCGATCCAAAGGCGCATATTCAACCCATGATTGACGCCATGCAAGCGGTTGTGGATCATGTTCAGGTTTGCCCCATTTGCGGCAACTTTGACACGCAAGTCCCATGCAGCGTATGCGCCGATTCTAAACGGGACAAAAAGCAAATTTGTCTAGTACGTGACATTGCGGATTTATGGGCACTGGAGAGGGGTAATATCTTTCATGGGGTTTACCATGTCTTGGGCGGCGTGTTATCAGCCATTGACGGCGTCGGACCCGATGATTTAAACCTGGATGCTTTGGTGGGACGCATTCAAAAGGGCGATGTGGAAGAAGTCATATTAGCTTTACCAGCCACTGTTGACGGCCAAACAACGGCCCATTATGTAGCAGACAGGTTGTCAAAATATCCGGTGCAAATCACCACTTTGGCTCGTGGCGTTCCCGTCGGCGGTGAGTTAGATTATTTGGACGATGGGACTTTGCAGATGGCCTTAAAGTCCCGTCGAAATTTGTAAAAAAGATGTATTCTTCGGGCCGTACTCAAATATACCGAAACCACAGAAAAGTTTTTTGCTGACTTTGTCAAACATACATGATTTACCAGCATATTCTGAATCTTCAGGCGACAGAACAGGGATGAAGTCACGGACAAGACGCCGACAATGGCCAACATTGCCAAGCTTTCCGTCAATGTTCGACCGCGTTGTGTGTTTATATACTTGTCCCTTCCAATAAAAAAACCACTGTGGCGTTTAAGTGGCTGGACATTCAGATAAACGCCAACTTATCCAATTTCCACTATAAAGTGATTTTTATAAAATTGTAAGCAAAAAATTTGCCCCCGAAAATCTGCCATTCGGGTATTATACTGAAGCGGCAGCATCCTTGGTCACAATCACCATAGCCTCACGCAAAACGCGCCCGTCTAATTCGTATCCGGTTTGCATTTCTTCAATAATCGTACCGGCCGGTTTTGACGGGTCTTCCACCTGTTGAATGACTTGATGTTTATCGGGATTAAAGATTTGTCCTACGTCCTGCATTTTGGTAACCTTATGTTTTTCCAGGGCACTCAATAATTGCTTATGGGTCATTTCCACACCTTGATAAAGGCTGGTCAAAAAAGGCGGTAAAGCCTCAGTCGATTTGCCCATTTCCACCCGCGTATGTTTCAATGCATTTTCCAAATTATCCACCACAGGCAACATATCCTTGGCAAAATCCTTATTGGCATATTTGGCTGTATTTTGCATATCAATCTGGCAACGTTTGCGCAAATTTTCCATTTCGGCCGCTGTCCGCAGAGCCAAATCTTTCCAATGTAAAACTTCTTTGGTTAAAGCTTCCACTTGTTCTTGCGCCACAGGTGCCGGTGCATTTACAGATGCCGAAGCGTCCTGTTTTTTTTCTTCATTTTGTTTTTGGGATTCTTTTTTGCTCATTTTTATGCCTTTCATTGATTATTCCTATATGTAGGACAGATTCACGCAAAAATCAAGATGTATGACTTGCTTTTTATACCAAAAAAGATTATAATTTGCCAAAACAAAGGAGCTTATAATGACCAGACCATCAGGTAGAAATAACAATCAAATGCGCGAACTTTCAATCACTTCTCATGTCAACAAACATGCAGAAGGGTCTTGCCTTGTCAAATGCGGCGATACGCATGTTTTATGCACAGCCAGTGTGGAAATGAAGGTGCCGGCCTGGATGAAGGGAATGCACAGCGGTTGGATTACCGCCGAATATGGTATGTTGCCACGCGCCAATGCCCAGCGCATCGACCGTGAAGCCATCAAAGGCAAACAAGATGGCCGTACCCATGAAATTCAACGTTTGATCGGGCGCAGCTTGCGTGCTGTGGTTGATTTACACCAGATGCAAGGTATTACCATTAAATTGGATTGTGATGTCTTGCAGGCTGACGGCGGTACGCGTACAGCTTCCATTACAGGGGCTTGGGTGGCTTTGCGTCAAGCGATCAATAAATTGTTGGCCGAAAAAAAATTGGAACGTGATCCCTTATTGGGGCAAGTAGCCGCTATTTCATGCGGCATTGTACAAAATACCCCTGTACTGGATTTGGATTATTTGGAAGATTCCAATGCCGGTACAGATGCCAATTTTGTAATGAACAACAGGGGCGAATTATTGGAAGTTCAAGGCACAGCCGAAGGCGCTCCCTTTACCGCCGATCAATTAATGACGCTGGTCAAAATGGCCGCAGATATCATGCCCGATATCATGAAAAAACAACAGGAAGCTTTAAAATAATTCCAATTGAATATTGGGAAAAAGCTTTTGGGCGACTTGGGTATAACCGGGCGATAATTGACTCACGATAAAACGACGCGTATTACCACGTGATAACTTGGTTTCAATTTCGCTGTGGCGTTTTAAATAGTCGGTGAGTTTATCCCCCATTAAATCATCTTGTGCAACAATACGCGTATGGGGCAAATATTTTTGAAAAAGATCTTTGACAATCGGGTAATGTGTGCATCCCAAAATTAACACCGGCACATTTTGAAATGTTTTGATGTATTCGGCAATGGCTTGTTCAGCACCTGAAAAATCATTGGCTTCTATGGCGGGAACCAAACGCGGTGTTGCCAAAGAAATAACATCCGCAGCCGGAACAATTTTACGCAACTCTATACCATAAATATCCGAACGAACAGTCGCCGGTGTCGCCACTACGCCAATTGTATCTGTGCTCGTTTGAAGGGCTGTTTCCACCGTGGGAATAATAACCCCTAAAATCTTTACATGGGGGGCATACTTTGGGCAAAATCTTTTTTGTAAGTAGCGTAATGTAATGGCGGTTGCCGTGTTGCACGCAATAATAATCAATCCGCATCCTTCATTAATTAAAAACCGCATTGCATCCAGCGTATAGGCCAAGATTCGACCAGAAGTTTTTTCACCATACGGTACATGTGCTGTATCTCCGTAATAAACGTAATCGTATTGCGGCAAAGCTTCCATCAAAGCCCTTGCAATAATCAATCCGCCCAATCCGGAATCAAAGACACCTATTTTCATGGTACGCAGTATATCCCAAAATTTCCCATTTGTCCACTTGCTTTTTAAACGATAACGTGATAAAGTGAATTCATGCGAAATGGTTTTAAAAAACATTATCATCAGCGGCGTGATAAAACACCCACCAGTGAAAGGCCTGTTTTGGTATCGGGCGTTTGGCAAAATGGTCAGTTTACACCGGCAGATAAAAAAATTAAGCGTAGTTTTTATGTCAGACATATTCCGCCTTCGGTCAAACTTAAAGAAGGGGATATGATTGAAATTTTATTGCCCCGTTTTGTATCCGCAGATGCGGCCGGTGAATTTCAACGTAAAATCGGAAATATCAATGATCCTTATGCACCCACAGAATTAGCGATGGCGGAGGCACACTTACCCCGTGCTTTTTTAGATGAAGCGGAAAAACAGGCACAAAAAGCCTCTATACCACCTTTGGAAAAACCCCGTCAAGATTTGCGTAATCTGCCTTTTTGTACGATTGATGGCGCTGATGCGCGCGATTTTGACGATGCGGTGTGGGGTGAAAAAACAGCCAAAGGCTACCATGTGATTGTGGCAATTGCGGATGTATCGTGGTATGTATTACCGGATACAGTGCTGGACAAAGAAGCCTACCAGCGCGGTAATTCCACTTATTTTCCGGATCGTGTTGTGCCGATGTTACCGTTTGCACTTTCCAACGGTATGTGTTCTTTAAATCCTAACGAAGACAGAGGTGCGTTGGTTTGTGATATAGAACTCAATCAATCCGGCCAAAAAGTCAAACATAAATTTTATCGGGCACTGATCCGTTCTGCAGCACGTCTCAGCTATGATGAAGTACAAACTTTTATGGACGAGGGGTTGTGAATTGTGCCCATCGTGCAAGATTCATTAAAA
>CAMZEQ010000060.1 GCA_947305835.1 uncultured Alphaproteobacteria bacterium
AGGAGCTGTTCGCCATTATGGAAAAAGAATTGGATGTGATGCAGGTGGAACGGAAAATCCGTAAGCGCGTCAAAAAGCAAATGGAAAAATCTCAACGGGAATATTATCTGAATGAGCAAATGAAAGCTATCCAAAAAGAATTGGGAGACAGCGCCGAAGATGGTTCGGAAATTGCTGAATTGGAAGCCAAAATCAAAAAAGCCAATATGAGCAAAGAGGCCACCGAAAAGGCGCAAACAGAGCTGAAACGTTTGCGTATGATGGGCCCCATGTCCGCAGAAGCAGGTATCATTCGCAATTACATTGATTGGTTGATTAATTTGCCGTGGAAAGAAAAAAAAGATTTGGATTTTGATTTGACCAGCGCGAAAAAAATCTTGGACGAAGATCATTATGGTCTTAAAAAAGTCAAAGAACGTATTTTGGAATTTTTGGCAGTACAAAAACGTACAAACTGCGTTAAAGGATCTATTTTGTGTTTAGTGGGACCACCGGGGGTCGGAAAGACCAGCTTGGGTCAATCTATTGCACGGGCGACAGGGCGTACCTTTGTACGTGCCAGCTTGGGCGGTATGCGTGATGAAGCTGAAATCCGCGGGCACAGACGCACCTATATCGGCGCCATGCCCGGTAAAATTGTACAGTCTATGAAAAAAGCCGGTAATATCAATCCGCTGTTTTTGTTGGATGAAGTGGACAAATTGGGCAACGATTACCGTGGTGATCCGGCTTCAGCGTTGCTGGAAGTTCTGGACCCCGAACAAAATATCACCTTTAATGATCATTATTTGGAAGTCGATTACGACCTGTCACATGTCATGTTTATCGCAACCGCTAATTCGCTCAATATGCCCCGTCCTCTGTTGGATCGCATGGAAATTATTCAATTATCGGGTTACACCGAAGAAGAAAAACAACAAATCGCCAAACGTCATTTAATTCCCAAACAGTTAAAATTGGCCGGATTGGAAGAAAAAGAATTAAACTTTACGGATGCGGCATTATTGCAACTGATACGCCATTATACACGTGAATCAGGCGTGCGTCAGTTGGAACGTGAAATTGCTAATATCGCCCGCAAAGTCGTTAAAGAAATTTTAACAAAGGGTACAAAATCTGTGGAATTGACCCAAGCAAACGTAAAAAATTATGCCGGCGTTCAAAAATATTCTTATGGCATTGCTGAAAAAACAGATCAAATCGGCATTACCACCGGTCTTGCATGGACAGAAGTCGGTGGCGATATCCTATCCATTGAAGCTTTAACGATGCCGGGCAAAGGCAAACATACCCTGACGGGACAATTGGGTGATGTCATGAAAGAATCTATTGAAGCCGCCTATTCTTTTGTCAGAGCTCATGCAAATGATTTCGGCATAAAAAATGAAGTCTTTGAGAAAAAAGATGTCCATATTCATGTACCGGAAGGTGCGACACCGAAAGACGGTCCCAGTGCCGGTATTGCCATGATGACTTCGTTGGTATCTGCCTTGACGGGAATTCCGGTAAAAAAAGACGTGGCTATGACGGGCGAAATTACTTTGCGCGGACGCATTTTACCGATCGGTGGTCTTAAAGAAAAATTATTGGCTGCTTTGCGGGCAGGAATTAAAACTGTCTTAATTCCGTCAGAAAATGAAAAGGATTTGGAGGAAATTCCAGATAATGTTAAAGAAGGATTAAAGATTATTCCTTTGTCCAAAGCTGAAGAAGTATTAAAATATGCCCTCACCCGTGAAATCAAAATACAAAAATAATCTTTGACTTTTTGATGAAACGGTGCTATGATATAGGAAGTTTCGGGTGGCTAGCTCAGCTGGTTAGAGCATATGCTTTACACGCATAGGGTCAGGAGTTCGAATCTCTTGCCACCCACCAAGTTTGAAAGCCACTCCTTTTGGGGTGGCCTTTGTTATATTTTGTAAGGCATACGGCTTTTTTCAATGCTAAGTTTCTTTGGATTTTAAAATAAAATTTATTCGTGTATGCGAGTTTTCACAGTTACAGATGAATTACGAGAAGTCTTTGTCGCAACTTTACGTGGGAACCCTTCCTGAACAACCTGATGAAACTCTTTTTGTTCTTTTTCTGATGAAAATGCATATGCATCTATCCCATTTTTCACCAAATTTCTTTTGATCAACGGGTTAGAGCCATGGGGATCCTGCCAACTTAATTTCCTGGATAAAGCGGTGAGCAATTTCCGTTTAAATCTTCGATGACAATCACTTTCTATGCATAATAAAACTTCATAATGCGTTAATTGGTATAAATAAAATTTTTTATCCTCATCGGACAAATTTTGCATTTCCATTGCTAAAAATTTTAAATCTTTTTGCATCAGGACAACCTTTCAATTATCAAAATTGTGTTTATTATACCACTTTATTGCTATAAAATCAACTTGTTATTCCCTTCAGAAAGGAGATAGATTTATCCAAATTTGTTCAAAAAGAGCAAGACCCAAAGATGCATCATCAAACTTGTCGGCGTGTGCAAATCTTGACTTTTAGTGTTTGTTGGTCTATAATAATTTTGCCAAAGGAGAAAAAATGAAACGTTATTCAAAAAAACATACGTTAAAAGTTTATGAAGTGAATTGCTTCGGGGATCTAAAGTTATTAAGTTTGTTTAATATTTTACAGGAAGCAGCCTGTGAACATGCTGATATTTTGGGGATAGGTTATCAATCCTGTGTCAAAGCCGGGGTAGCCTGGGTCGCTGCATCGTATCGCGTGGATATTACTCACTTACCCAAATTAGGACAAGATTTCATTATTGAAACATGGGTTGCTGATTTGAACGCCGTTACTTCACAAAGATGCTATCGGATTAAGAATGATCAAGGGCGTATTTTAATTGAAGGTATAACAAATTGGGCCTTAATTTCTTCCGAAACTTTACGGCCTGTAGCAATCAGCAAAAATTTACCGATTGATCTGAATCAAATTGATGGCGAAAAATTAAAATTTTCCTCAGATAAAATCCGCTTAATGCCCCCGGAGAAAACAGATTTTCACAGCCATTTTCTATCACGTTTTGATGAAATGGATACCAATTTTCATATCAATAATGCCATTTATCCCACTTGGGCGGCGGAAACTTTACCGCCACAATGGCAAGAAACAAAAGTGCCAACTTGTATTCAGATTAATTTTAAAATGCCCACTAAAGCATTTGAACAAATTGATGTTATATCGCAAATTTGCGAATTTAAAACATTGCATGAAATTTCCGTTGCTGATCAAACAAAAGCCTTGGTTCAAATAAATTGGCAGAATAAAAATTGATATCCCCCTTGATTTTTTTATTTCATAATCCCATATGTTGAGTATCATCAAGCACTGTGAACTTGATGGCAAACGAAAGGAGAAAGATTATGTCACATTTTATTATTAAAAAAAATGATGTTGAACCACGGACAAACGATGTTTGGGGATTACAATCAGACATCAATCGCTTGTTCGATGCGTTTATGGGGCCTTTGGATACTACCGAAAATAAAGAAACGCTTTTGCCAAGATTGGATGTGGCCGAATTAAAAGACAGATATGAAATTAAGGCCGAATTACCCGGTATGGATGAAAAAGATATTGAACTGACTTTGGAAGACGGTCTTTTGACAATCAGCGGTGAAAAGAAAGCCGAAACAGAGGAAAAAGAAAAAGGGTATTATTTGAAAGAGTGTTCCTATGGCAGCTTTTCACGTTCTGTACGGTTACCGGACAATATTTCGGATGATAAAATAGACGCTAAATTCAAAAAAGGCGTTTTGACGGTGAAATTACCCAAAAAAGAAGTTTTGCCGCCGAAATCGCGAAAAATAGCCATCTCGGCAAAATAAAAAAGCCCCCCTCGTAATCGAGGGGCTTTTGTTTGATTTTTGAATTTGCTTTATCGAGCATGCAGCATTTGCAAATAAAAAAGCCACCGTTTTTAAGGTGGCTGATATAAATGGTGGATGTGGCAAGACTCGAACTTGCGACCTTTACGATGTCAACGTAACGCTCTAACCACCTGAGCTACACATCCGAATTGGCCTATAATATATCAAACTTTTTTCAGGATGTCAATGTAAAAATAACTAATTTTTATTTTTTTACTTGCTTTTTAACTGATAAAAAGATAAGCTGAGCCCTGAAATAAGGAGTTTTTATGGCTGTTAATTATAAAGTCGGCGACATAAGTAAACGCCCTTGGGGAATGTGGGAGGCAGTGGATGTCGGTTCCGATTATGCCATCAAGCGCATCACTGTCAATCCCCATCAAAAATTATCTTTGCAATCCCATGAATTCAGATCAGAACATTGGATTGTCATCAGTGGGACAGGATTGGTCACCTTAGATGAAAAAAATATGAATGTATTCCCGAATCAACATGTTTATATTAAACCTCATCAAAAACATCGTATAACCAACGAAACAGATCTACCGGTTGTTGTTATTGAGGTTCAAACAGGTGATACTTTGGATGAAAACGACATCCGACGTTACGAAGACGATTATGGCAGAGTTTAAGGAGGAAAAAATGACCAATATAACAAGACGTTCTTTTATCAAAGGATTATTTGCGAGTTTAGTCATTTCATCAGCGCGCGGCGCAACAATTTTAGAAGACTTTGCACCACCCGAAAAGCCAGAGCCGAAAAAAGATCATTCCCCTGCTCCGGTAAAATCTGCCGCGGTAAAAACTCCTTCGGATATTGATAAGTTGGTGCAACTATATATGCCGCTTTGCAGACAATTGGAAGGATCCATGCCTTTCGCACATTTGGATAAGGGCTATGCGGCAATAGGTTGCGGCGTTCATTTTAAAAACTTTGAAAAAAAATTAGTCAGCAAAGGTGAAATATTGGGTAATAAAACAGCCATTAAAATCATCCCCAAAGCAGGCTGTCATTTAATTTTAAATAAAAAACTCGGTAACGGGACTTTAGTTTTGAATAAAGAATATCTGGAACAAATTGCCAGAGCCGATTGGACAAATCCACAAACCCGTCATTCTTTTCCGGAAATTGAAAAAATCGAACCGATGAAGCTAAAAAATTGTGATGGCGAATATCCCGATCCGAATGCTTTAACGTG
>CAMZEQ010000061.1 GCA_947305835.1 uncultured Alphaproteobacteria bacterium
ATCAATAAACTATTTGCGACTTATAAAGATTTATTCTGGAAGAACAATCTTACATCATGGATCCGGATAAGAAGGTTAAAGATGTGGTGGCTGAGGCCGGTTGCACGGTAACATCTTTTGCGCGCTTTAACTTGGGTGAAGGTATTGAAAAGAAACAGGAAGATTTTGCCGCCGAAGTGGCTAAGCAAATGGGCTAGACAGGTGAGGGGCATTATCAAAAATGCCCCATAACTTTTAAGTAGGAGGAAGAATGTCATCGCAAACAGAAAAAGAAATTCATCAGATTTTAGATAGAGAAGTTTTTTTCGTGCGTCCTTCAATGGAAGAGGAAAAAAAATTGTTATTTGATAAAGAAGATGGTGGATTTTTTACTTTTGCTTTGGAATCAGGCCAAAAATTTGTTGCTTGTTTCACCGAAGAAGGAAAAGGTTTAAAAAGAGAGAGAAAATTAGTTTTTCGTCCTCTAAATAAGATGATAAAAGGATTAAAGGAATTTTCTTGGCAATTCTCGGCTTCGCCTTTTTTTCGTGTGATAGATGATAAATATGAATTTGAAGAAGGGATTTCTGAAGCAGAAAAGGCTTTTTGTATGGATGTACTTGAGCCAGGACGTGCTGATTTCGATGAACAGAAGGATAATCCAAAATTATTGAAAAAGGCTCTGTCTGTCTCGGCTGCTTATTTTGCGACCTTAAAAGCTCAAAAAAAATTGGCAAGGGTTTTAATCCCAGAAAAAGTTCAAAAATCTAGATAAGGAGGAAAAAATGGATTTTAGTACGATTAAAGCAAATATGCAGACTGCGACCGCAAAAGCCCAAGAAGCTTTGCGTCATGATTTTTCCGGTTTGCAAACGGGTCGTGCAACAACGGCTTTGTTGGATGGTTTAATGGTGGAAGCCTATGGTTCGGTTGTGCCGCTTAATCAAGTGGGGGCTGTCAGTGTACCCGATGCGCGGACTTTGTCTGTCACGGTTTGGGATAAAAGTCAATTGAAAGCTGTTGAAAAAGCAATTGTGGAAGCGAATTTAGGGCTGAATCCCATGAATGATGGGCAAATGATTCGTATTTCTATTCCGCCTTTATCGGAAGAACGTCGCGGAGAGATCATTCGTATTGCCAATCGTTTTACCGAAGATGCGCGTGTATCGGCGCGTAATGCTCGTCGTGAAGCGATGGATGCTTTGAAGGCAATGAAGTCCGAAATCCCTGAAGATGATTTTAAACGTCACGAAAAGGAAATTCAGGAATTAACCGATCAAGCTATTGCAGCGATGGATGCTAAATTGAAAGAAAAAGAAGCTGAATTGAAACAGGTGTAAGATGACAACAGAGGAAAATAAAGATAAAATTCCGACCCACTTAGCCATCATTATGGATGGTAACGGTCGGTGGGCTCAAGAAAAAGGCTTGCCCAGAACTGCGGGGCATAAAAAAGGTGCCGAAGTTTTAAAACCTATTTTGGAACATGCCCAAAAAAGAGGTATTAAGTATGTGACTTTATTTGCGTTTTCTTCTGAAAATTGGAATCGTCCCAAAACAGAAGTTAAGTATTTGGTTGAATTGTTCCGAAAGTACCTGAATGAATATGCCAAAGAAATGGATAAACACCGTGTGGCTGTTTCATTCGTCGGAACACGTGAAAAATTTCCGGCCGATATGGTCAATAAAATGAATGAAATTGAACGGGAAACGGCTAAATACGACGATTTCCATGTGATTTTTGCTTTGTCTTACGGGGGCAGAGAAGATTTGATTGCGGCAACCAAGCGTATTGCTTTGGATATTCGTGAACAAAAATATTTAATTTCTGCCATTGATGAAAATAAAATCAATGAAGCTCTTTCCACACATGGTGCGCCTTACCCGGATCTGGTTATTCGTACCAGTGGTGAACAGCGGATCAGTAACTTTTTATTGTGGGAAATAGCCTACGCAGAACTTTACTTTACCCCGATTTATTGGCCTGATTTTAACGAACAGGATTTGGATATTGCCATAGAAGCCTATGGTCGTCGGAATCGTCGTTTCGGTCGGGTATAAGCTTTAGTTATTGATCAAATTTTAAAAACAGCAAAAATTTTTTTGCTGTTTTTTGTTGCAAATTTTTTTTGTCTTTTGTAAGATGGCCAGAGAAATACGAAAAAGGAGATTCAGATGCGTCGAACAGAACAAGGTCGGACCATGTTGGAAACAATGATGGTTTTGGGGGTGATCGGAATTTTGTCCGTAACGGGTGTTTATACTTATAAAAAGGCAATGAACGATGTCCGTGCAGACGGGATTATTAAAGATGTTTTGGCGCGCGCCGGACAAAAAAAAGCCAATGCGGATTTACAACATTCCGGTTTGGGTAAAAAAAGGGTTTATACGCCCGAATATAAAAAAACAGACGGTTCGGAAACTACTAAAGGGCGGTATGGATATGTCTACGATGTTTTGCATCATGGGGTTACGAATAAAGGGGAAGAATATGTACTTGTTAAAATGCTTACACCCGTCAATGCATCTGTGTGTAATTCGATAAAATCCAAATTACAAGTGTATAAAACCAAGAATAATCAGGGAAGAATAGATTGCGTTTCCGTGGATGATCCGATACGTGAAAATAAAATTGTATGCACGAACAATATTTTTACCTCAGAATGTTCAGATAATAATGATTTGCATTTTCTTATTACTTATGCGGCAAATGTGGCCGGTTTTGGTGCTGTCGGATCTGGCGCTGGTTCAGGCAGTGGCGGCCATGGTTCTGCTTCCGGTGGCGGTGACAGTTCGGGGGGCTCGGGCAATATTGCAGAGGGCGGTGGTTCCGGTGGTGCCGGTTTACCCCAAGGTGGCTCAGGTTCCGGTTGTCCCGCCGGTACCAGCAGCTCTGGCACCGGGGAATGTACAGATATATATGCAGATGGCGAAAGATGTTGCTGTATCGACGGTTTTGCCTATTGGGACGGTACAAACTGCGTGGTTTGTGAAGCATCTCAAACATGGAATGCAACTTTGAACAGCTGTGAAGAACGTGATGAAGATAATGATTGCGATCAGGGGGTATGTCAACTGTGTGATTCCGATGGTAAAAGGTATGTGCCTGATACCTGTGAAATTGGTGGGTTACAGGGTAAATGTAATGGTTATGGTACATGTAATCCTATAAATGCGATAGAATGCGATGATATAGACGCTTGTCCTTCCGGTTATTTTTGTAATATACGCAGCAAAGTTGAGGGATATCATCCGGAAAAGAATGGCGTCAGCGAGAATCCTACGAGTTTTTGTATGGAGGTAAAAGCAGCATCTTTTACTTACGAAAATCCGACCACGCATGAAAAAACAACCTATTACTATAACCGTAAATCAGACCTCAAATCTTGGTGCAGAGGACCTGGCTGTATATGGGGATATTTAAGTTTAGAAGGCGCCCAAAGTTGGTGCCAAAGTTTGGGTAAACTTTTATTGACGCAAGAAGAAATTAACACCGTTGTTGAAATTGATGAAAATGGGGAAAATGTGACGTTATGGGATGTTCTGAAAAAACATTTACCGAAAACTTGTTCAGGACATAATTATTGGTTGCAAGACCTTATATGGTACGATGACGATAATTTAGATCCTGCCTCCGGTTTTACTGTAACCGCATATAATGAGAGTGGAGCCTTTGAGCGTCCTATGAGTAAAGATAAGCTTGAGTGTGCCGGTGGAGTGGTGTGTCGATAAAAAAGGTTACTTATCCCGTAAAAAATCTTTTAAAAAGTGCTTGACAAGTAAGAAAGACTCGTGTATAATAATGCCACTTGTTTGATACTTTCGGGGGCTTTTTGGAAAGAGTTTGCCAGAAAAATCAGGAAGTTATATTTAATAAATTCAATAACTTAAATGAATTTGTTGAATGAATGTGGTGCTTTTGTCCGCCTGAAATAGGTTGATGAAAGATTTTTTGTGATTAGGTAAAGAAGGAAAGAAAAAAAGATGCCTACAATTAACCAACTCATCCGTAAATCACGGAAAGCAGTGGAAAAGCGGAACAAAGTTCCCGCTTTGAAAGCGTGCCCCCAAAAGCGTGGGGTTTGCACGCGTGTTTATACAACAACACCGAAAAAGCCGAACTCGGCTTTGCGTAAGGTCGCCCGTGTGCGTTTGACAAACGGGTTTGAAGTGACCTCATATATTCCCGGTGAAGGACACAATCTACAGGAACACTCAGTTGTGATGATCCGTGGCGGTCGTGTGAAAGACTTGCCTGGTGTTCGTTACCATATCATTCGCGGTACGCTGGATACTCAAGGCGTTGCCAATCGTAAACAGGCCCGTTCTTTGTACGGTGCTAAACGCCCTAAATAAGGAGAAAAGATTATGTCACGCAGACATGCAGCTATTAAACGCGAAGTGGTGGCCGATGCGAAATATAATGACATCGTTGTTGCCAAATTTATGAATTCTTTAATGTTAGCAGGTAAAAAATCCGTAGCGGAAGCTATTTTATACGGAGCTATGGCGGAATTGGAAGCCAAAGTTAAAAAGCCTGCTTTGGAAGTTTTTAAAACAGCTTTGGATAACGTGAAACCTCAATTAGAGGTGCGTTCTCGTCGTGTGGGTGGTGCCACTTATCAGGTGCCGACCGAAGTTCGTCCTGATCGTCAACAAGCTTTGGCGATTCGTTGGATTATCGGTGCTGCCCGTAATCGTAGCGAAAAGACCATGGAAGAACGTTTGTTCAATGAATTGCAGGACGCTTATAACAATCGCGGTACGGCGATTCGTAAGCGCGAAGATACACATCGTATGGCCGAAGCCAATAAGGCTTTTGCACACTTTAAGTGGTAAGGGGGACACATGGCCAGAACAACTCCGATTGAAAAATATCGTAACATTGGGATTATGGCGCACATTGACGCCGGTAAAACCACAACAACCGAACGTATTT
>CAMZEQ010000062.1 GCA_947305835.1 uncultured Alphaproteobacteria bacterium
GGTGGTTCGGTAAAATGTTGTTCGGCATTAACCTTTAAAATATCCAGCGCTTCACCTTCGTTCATTGATGGCAACAGAGTATTGTCATTTTCTCCTTTATCGTCATCAATATCTTCTTTATAGGCCTTTATAAAGCCCGCAAAAGCAATCGTTTGACCGGTTGCGCGCAACAAAAACTTTTTATCCACGGATGGAATATCTATCCCTACTTTATCCAAGACTGCCGAAGCCATCTGACAAGCAACTGTTCTTTTCCAGATCAAATCATAAAGTTTACGTCCATCGGCATCTGCATCAATTGTCGCCGGTAATTTCAAGGCATTCGTCGGGCGAATGGCTTCGTGCGCTTCTTGGGCATTTTTGGAATTATTTTTATAAAAACGGGGACTTTCAGGCAAATAATCTTTACCATACTCTTGTTCAATTACTTGACGCAAGGCGGCAATCGCTTCATCGGCCAAAGCCACAGAGTCCGTACGCATATAGGTAATCAAACCGGCTTCGTAAAGTTTTTGGGCAATTTGCATCGTCTTTTTGGCCCCAAAGTTGAGTTTTCTTGACGCTTCCTGTTGCAAAGTAGAGGTCGTAAAGGCTGGTGCCGGATTGCGCTTGGTTTGTTTGCGTTCAATGGACCCCACCATAAAGGTTGAGCTTTCAATTTGAGCTTTGGTAGATTCTGAAATTGCTTGGTTATTTAAATCAAACTTATCCAGTTTTTTGCCATCAATCGCCGTCAATTTAGCCGTAAATTGTTCTTTTCGGATGGTATCCAAATCCACTGTAATGCCCCAATACTCTTGGGATTTAAAGGCCGCAATTTCATTTTCACGTTCACAAATCAAACGCAACGCTACTGATTGCACACGACCGGCAGACTTCGCACCGGGCAATTTTTTCCATAATACCGGTGACAAATGAAACCCCACCAAATAATCCAGCGCGCGACGTGCCAAGTAAGCATTCACCAGTTGCATATCAATTTGACGAGGATTGGCAATCGCATCCAAAATCGCCTTTTTGGTAATTTCATGAAAAACCACCCGATAAACCGGCATATCCGGTTTTAATTTTTTGCGTTTTTGAAGTTCCTGTAACACATGCCAAGCAATGGCTTCCCCTTCTCTATCAGGGTCTGACGCCAAATAAAGTGCATCGGCTTTAGCCAAATTTTTGACCATTTCACGCACCGTTTTTTCACCACGAGCCTGAACTTCCCAATCCATGGCAAAATCTTCTTCCGGCCGCACAGAACCGTTTTTAGCGGGTACGTCCCGAATATGTCCGAAACTGGCCATTACCAAATAATCTTTTCCCAAATACTGATTAATTTTTTTTGCTTTTGCCGGAGATTCCACAATCACTAAATGCATTCTATCCTCCATAAATCAAAGAAACACTGTTGCCCGGATGACGTTCCAAACGCCCTGCCAGTTCCAATTCCACCAAAATAATATTCACAACCGCCAAAGGTACACCTGTCGAACGCACCAAAGCACCGATTTCCACAGGTTCTGCGGACAGCGCATTGATGACATCATCACGTGCATTCGCCACATCATCCGTCAGAGTGTGAAAATCAGGAATCTCTTGCACTTCATCCAAAACCTCAGACAAATGAAAATGCCGATTTTGATTCAACGCATCCACCACATCCTGTGCAGATTCCACCAAAGTGGCACCATCTTTTATTAAAGCATTGGGACCTTTGGCACGCGGTTCTAGCGGAAAACCGGGAACTGCCAAAACTTCTCGTCCCTGAGATAACGCTTCACGTGCTGTAATTAAAGAACCTGATTGAACTTGTGCTTCAATCACAACTACACCTTCCGAAAGTCCTGAAATAATACGATTACGCCGAGGAAAATTTGTCGGTGCCATTTTGGCGCCGAATTCGAATTCTGACACAATACAGCCACGTTCTTTAATCTGAGCGTATAAATTAGCATTTTCCTTGGGATAAATTTCATCAATCGGGGTACCCAAAACAGCAATCGTACCGGCCGCCGAATTCATTACGGATAAGGCACCTTCATGCGCCGCACGATCAATACCTTTTGCCATACCCGAAATAACCGACACTTCTTTTTGAACCAATTCGGTAGATAAAAAACGCGCCATATTACGACCGTTAATGGAAGCATTACGCGTCCCTACAATCCCCACGCAACGTTGATTGAGCAATGTATCATGCCCCAGGACAAATAAAAAAGGCGGGGCATCCGAAATTTGCTTTAATAATTTGGGGTAATTTACATCACGATAAGTCAAAATACCGGCCCCTACAGCCTCAGCACGTGCCAGCTGAGCATGAGCCATTTTTTCACAACACACCTTAATCTTACGTTTGGCCCCACCTTGGGCGGCGATTTCCGCAAGATGTTTTAAAGCTTCTTCGGGAGAACCGAAAAATTGCAACAATTGGCGAAACGTCACAGGCCCCACATTTTCCGAAAGGGCCAATTGAATCCAAGCCGATAAATTTTTATTTTCTGCGACCATTTCTCTTTATGTTCTTTTTTGGGGAAATCTTTGTTATTTTACTGGGCGTTTCTTTTTTTAAATGAATTTTTGTTTCTGTCCCGTCGATAAGGCGTTGAATATTACCCCGATGACGATAAAAAGACAAAACTGTCAAGCCCAGATAAAACCAAGCGGCCGTAGATGAATTAAAAAACAGTGCATAAATTGGCGCCAGAGTCAAGGCCGTCAATGCCGACAGCGAAGAATATTTCTTAAAAAAGGCCATAGCCACCCATGTACCCGCCGTCAACCAACCGGTAATCGGCGTCATAAAAACCATTAATCCCAACGTACTGGCCACACCTTTTCCGCCTTTGAAATTGAGCCAAATCGGAAAATTATGACCGATAATTGCCATCGTACCGGCCACCAAGCCCAAAAATTCGCTGTGGTAAATATCTTGGAACAATAAAGCCACCAATCCGGCTTTGCCGGCATCAAAGATCACTGTTAAGAGTGCCAAATCTTTACGACCTGTACGCAATACATTCGTCGCACCGATATTTCCCGAACCGATTTTACGGATATCCGGCAAGCCGGCCAAACGCGTCAAAACCAAACCAAAGGGAACAGACCCCACCAAATAACCGAATAAACAAGTTAAAATAAACGCGGCAATATTTTCAAATATCATTGTGACCTCCTTTGAAATAACTATTTTTATTTATAGCGCATTTTAAATAAAAAAGCAAATTAAAATCCAAAAACATTTTTTACACAATAGTGTAATTTTGCTTGACCTGGCGTTTATTTTATGTTAGTTTGAAAAGAAAAGGAGTACTCAATGCAAAAGTATATGATCGGTTTGTTTTTGATTTTGTTTTCTGTTACGGGCTACACGGCTGAAAATCCGCTGACAAATATGGGGACCTTTGGTGTGTGGACAGCCTATGTATATCAAGGGGCCGACGGAAAAGTTTGTTATATGGCTGCCGAACCCGAAAAATCCGTGGGTAAATACAAAAAGCGTGATGATGTCTTTTTAACGATTACACACAGGCCGGCCGACAACAGTTTTGATGTTGTCAGCGTTTTAGCGGGTTATACCTATAAAAAAGGCTCTGTGCCCACATTGGCCATCGACAAAAAAAAGGCCATTCCTTTGGTCTCGCGCGATGATGGAGCGTGGGCCAAAGACAGTAAGACGGATCAACAATTGGTAGCCCAAATGAAATCAGGCTCAACAGCTGTTTTACGCGGTTCATCCAAGCGGGGAACAGCAATAACGGACACCTTTTCCTTAAAAGGTTTTTCAAAAGCCTATCGTGAAATTTCCGAGGCATGTCATCAATGAAGGAATTAATCGGCCTTTCACGCGAAGAACTGACCGAAGAGATGATAAGTCTCGGCCAAAAAGCTTTTCGGGCCAAACAGCTGTGGCAATGGCTGTATTTTTTCGGTGAAACAGATTTTGATAAAATGACAAATTTGGGCAAACCATTGCGCGAACAGCTCAAGCAAAACTATACAATCACACATCCCAAAATCGTCACAGAACAAACTTCCACAGACGGTACACGCAAATGGCTGGTGGAATTTATCGACGGTGCACGTGTGGAATGTGTCTATATTCCCGAATCGGACAGAGGTGCGGTGTGTATTTCCACGCAAGTCGGATGTGCGCAGGGCTGTAAATTTTGCCACACCGGCACTCAAAAATGTCAGCGCAACCTGACCGCCGGTGAAATTGTGGGACAGGTGATGATTGCCAGAGAGTCGTATGGTGAATGGCCAACCAAAACAGACGAAAACCGAATGCTGTCCAATATTGTCGTGATGGGTATGGGTGAACCGCTTTATAATTTTGATAATTTGAAAAAGGCCTTGGCAATTTTAAACGATGGTGATGGTATGGCTATTTCCAAGCGCAAGATTACCGTCAGTACTGCCGGCAGAGCTGATAAAATCCCGGAACTGGCCGACATCGGGGTGAAATTGGCTGTCAGTTTGCATGCGCCCAACAATACGATTCGCGATCAAATCATGCCAATCAACCATAAATTCCCATTGGAAGTATTGATGAAAGCGTGCCACGAATACCAAAATCGTTCTGATCGGCGTGCCTTCATTACAATGGAATACGTCATGTTGAAAGATGTGAATGATTCGTTGGAATGTGCCGAAGAATTGACACGTTTGGTGAAAGGATTAGAGGTTAAATTTAATTTGATTCCTTTTCATCCGTGGCCGGGTTGTCCTTTTGAACCCACTTCACATAATCAAATGCATAAATTTTCGAAATTTTTGGAAAGCAAATACTTTGCGGCACCTATTCGCCGGTCGCGCGGTCAAGATATCATGGCCGCTTGCGGTTTATTGAAAAGTGCCAATAAAAATTCGGCTTGACATCCGCCCAAGGATGTGTTAATTTGTGCTTATCAAGGAG
>CAMZEQ010000063.1 GCA_947305835.1 uncultured Alphaproteobacteria bacterium
TGACCTGTACGGATGGGTATTATAAAGAAGATTATGATTGTACAGCGTGCCCGACGGAACACGTGGCCGGTTGTCATACAGATGGCATCACCTGCGACAAAGGCTATAAGCTTGAATCCGGCGCCTGCGAATATGTCAGTGCTTGCGGGGCCGGGAATTTCCAAGGTAATGGTACCTGCTTTTCTTGTTCAATCATATTCTTCTTGAGATCCACCGCCGAAGAATGTGCCGCCTGTGATAATACGGACTATCCGCGGGTATTGATAAATGGTTCTTGTTATTTGAAACAAACTTGTGCCGCGGGTCAGTTCCAAAGTAATGACAGCTGCTATTCTTGTTCATACACATCCGTCAGGGTATCCAACGCCGAATTATGTGCCGCATGCGATAATACGGACTATCCACGGTATTTGGATTCAAGCGGACATTGTCGGCGGTGTTCGGGCGGTCATGTGGCGACTTGTGATGCAAGCGGCCCCCTCACCTGCGCAAAAGGCTATAAGCTTGAATCCGGCGCCTGTGTGGAAAATGTCAGTGTTTGCGGGGCCGGGAATTTCCAAGACAGTTATGGTTTCTGCTATTCTTGTTCAAACACAGACAACCCACCATCTACCGCCGAAGAATGTGCCACGTGTGATAATACGGACTATCCGCGGGTATTGATGGGCGGTTCTTGTTATTTGAAACTAACTTGTGCTGCTGGTTCGTTCCAAGGTGGTGACAGCTGTCGTTATTGTTCGGACACATCCGGCTATGCTTCCACCGCCGCAGAATGTGCCAGATGCGATAATACGGACTATCCGCGGAAAATGTCCGGCAATGCTTGCATCCGCGCCTAGGTTCATCGGCATCAGCCCAAATAACCATCCCATGACAAATGTTATTCGGACTTGATTTTCAAGGGGAAATTTGTTATACTCCCGATATGACACAAAAATATGCTTTCTTATTCCCCGGTCAGGGAAGCCAATTCGCAGGTATGGGGTATGATTTAGCCCAAAACTTTCGCGTCGCCAAAGACGTCTTTGATGAAGTCGATGATGCTTTAAACCAAAAATTGTCCGAATTAATGTTTAACGGCGATATTAACACATTGACACAAACCCAAAATGCTCAACCGGCTATTATGGCCGTGTCCGTGGCCACATGGCGCGTTTTGAAAACCGAAGGCGTATGTGAACACGCGGTTTGCCTTGCCGGCCATTCTTTGGGCGAATACAGCGCTTTGTGCGCCAGCGGTGCTTTGACGTTAAAACAAACAAGTTTATTGATAAAAGAACGCGCTAAGGCTATGCAGGAAGCTGCCCGGATCAATGTCGGCGGCATGTTGGCTTTAATCGGCGGATCTGTCGAACAAGCGCGCGAAATTGCACAAAAATCCGAATGCTTTATCGCCAATGATAACTGCCCGGGACAAGTCGTTTTAAGCGGCCGTTTGGCAAATTTAACTCAGGCCAAAATTATCGCCGAACAAATGGGATTAAAGCGCGTCATTCCTTTGCCGGTGTCCGGCGCTTTCCACAGTCCCTTGATGCAACCGGCGCAGGAAAAGTTGGCCTCAGCTTTAAGGGAAACAACTTTCGCAGCGCCGCGTATTCCGGTCTATTTTAATGTCTTGGCCGATGTGCAAAATAATCATGCCTTATTCGCAGAGCTGTTATTAAAACAATTGACAAATGCTGTCAGATGGCGCGAAACGTTGCTGAATATCCATGAAAACAGTTTTATCGAATGCGGACCCGGAAAAGTGCTAACAGGATTGGTAAAACGCACCAAAACCGAAGCAAATGTCCAAGATACAAATACTTTGGAAAGTTTAAAGGCTCTTTTCGGGGCAGCGCAATAAAAACTGTCGGGAAAAATGTCCCCTTAATCGGCCAGCAAGAGCTTTATAAAAAATGAAACAAGGTTTATCCCCGAAATCAGCAAAATCCAATCGGGTGTCCATTTGACCCACTTTATCAGCGCAAATATCTCACCAAGAATAACCACGACTTCAAAAAGGGCCAACCACATAAAATAAACAAAACTGTACAACCAGCCGAATGTCTTAAAATACGGAAAAATATGTCGATAAAATTGTTCAATATAACCGCTGAACCCCCAATTCGCCAATAAGCTTAAAACAAAAAAATAAAAAAGAACTTTCTTTTGACGGTAACGAAAACAAAATATAACCAATGTTTCCAAAAGCGCAAAAATCAAAGCCTGTAATGAAAAAGATTCAAATGGCACCGCGGTCAAGCACAAAAATAAAACAGCCAAAATACCGATTTCTTTCATCCTATCTGCCTTTCATCACAGAATTCTGTTGAAGTTTAGCATAAACAAAATCAAAAAGCAAGCTTTTCACATAGCGAGCAAACAGGAAAAAAATACAGCAAAAAAATCCCCGATCAACCCCAAAAGGGCAATCGGGGATTTCCTTTAAAAAAGGCAAACTATTTTTCTTCTAATTCTTTTAAAACCCATTTTTTCAAAGTAATGTTATCCGCCTTACCGGTCGCAAAAATGGGAATTTCCTCCTTATACATAAACAACGAAGGAATATACAGTTCAGACATACCTTTCTTTTGAACTTTTTGTGAAAATTTATCCTTGTCCAAATCCTTTTGGTTGGAAACCATCACAATTTGTTCACCTTTCTTGGGATGCGGGACCGCCACAATGCCGCAATGGAAATCTTCCGACTGCCAAATTTCATGGGCGATATTTTCAACCGCAGTCAATGAAATCATTTCTCCCGCAATTTTGGCGAAACGTTTCACACGGTCCACAATCTTCACAAAGCCCAAATCATCCACAACAACTACATCGCCCGTATGATACCAACCGTCTTTAACCGGTACCAAAACGCCGGGATTATCCGCAAACATATAACCTTTCATAACGTTGGGGCCGCGAACGCAAAGTTCTTTACCCGCTGTGATACCTTGAACATCTTCCAACTTGTATTCAATGGCGGGGGCCAAACGTCCCAATGTGCCAAACTTATTGAACAAAAGTGTATTCACACACAAAATGGGCGCGCATTCGGTCGTACCATAACCTTCCATTAATTGACACCCCAAACGTTCCGCCATCTGACGGCGCGTATCTTCCTTGACTGCTTCAGCACCGGCATAGCATGCCCGTAGAGATTTAAAATCATATGGGTGGGAAATTTTGGTGTACATGCGATAGAACGTATCTGTCGCAACCATAATCGTCACCTTTAATTCATAAAGCAATTCCGTAATAGTTCGGTACAACAAAGGCGACGGAAATAAAAAGACCTTTGCACCTGATAACAGGGGAAACAGCGTTGCCACAGTCAAACCGAAAGAGTGGAACATCGGTAATGCATTAAACATCAAATCCTGAGTGGATAACTTTAACATACAAACGGTTTGTTGAACATTTGCCACCACATTATTGTGTGATAAAACAACGGCTTTCGGAAAACCTTCCGAACCGGAAGTGAACAAAATCACCGCCTCATCAGATGTTTTTTGATCCACAGGAATCTTACGGGTTTTATAAGCCCATAAGCCAGCCAATTTATCTTTTAGTGAAATCTTCTTAGCAATATTTTCCAAATAAACAATTTTTACACCGGCAGCTTCTAAAGCATTGACTGTTTCTTCCAGTTTGGCTTTTAAAATAAAAGCTTTTGAGGTAATCACATGTTTAACTTCGGCCGTACGACACATGGAAGAAACCACCGCAGCACCTTGTGAAAAATTTAACATAACGGGCACGCGCGCATAAGCTGACAACCCGAAAAAAGAAACCACATTAGCCACCACATTGGGCAACATTAACCCCACTCTTTCATGCAAATGTGTAAAGCCGGCAAATTTTTTGCCCAAAATATGACTTTTCAAAATAATGTCCATATAAGTTTGCGGCTGACGATTGACATCTTCAATGATTTTGCGGCGCGAAAAAAGCCCTGTTTTTCCATACATACGAGCCACACGCAACAGTTGGTGGAATACGGTTAAATTCGTTTTATAATTTGTTTCAAAACGCATATTATTAATAAGGTGATAGTGGGCTATTCTATTCGTGGTGATAGGGCTCACCTTTGATGATAGGTTAAGTCACGCAAATAATCACGGTTCTTTTTTAATTTTTCATCCATACGGATATCATGTGGCATACCGATTCTGACCTTGATTTTCGGGAAAAGACGATGAGGTTGATGGAAATCTGTTTCGGAAAACGGACTATATTCGGCCCCGCTGATCCAAATGGGGACAAGAACAGCCCCTGTTCTATCAGCAATCACCGCCGGCGCTTCATAGACTTTCATAATTTCACCCGTATTCGTCATGCACCCTTCAGGAAACATAACACAGGAGCGATTTTGATTAATCAATTCTATGGCTTTTTTGGCATCGGCTGCATCCATATAGTTGTATTCAACAACCTCTGCTTTATACAAAAACAGCCTTAACCATTTATTACGATACAAGCGCGGATGCAAAAAGAAAATCGGATCATTTGGTAAGAAAGCAAACATGATCACCGGATCCAACCATGAAACATGGTTAGACACATAAATGCTTTTTGCGGGGTAATCGGCCTCGTTCATTTGGAAAGCCACACGTATTTTTATTAAACGCAAAAAACACCTGAGCATAAAACGGATAAAATTTTTCATTGAAACTCCTTGGTTGACCATATAAGCATACCGAAGGTATAAATTATTCTCATTTAACTTTTTTAATGTTAATATAATATATTGATTTTTATTAAAATTTAACATTATAAATATAATAACATTATCAAAATATTTCATATTTTAAACAGCTTTCAAAAAACATTCCCAATAAAACCATATTTAAGCGCTCAGCATTATTCTGCTTCATCCTCATATTGACTTGCAACATTTTTTTCATATAATAGTGGTAAAGGAT
>CAMZEQ010000064.1 GCA_947305835.1 uncultured Alphaproteobacteria bacterium
TGCCTCTTTGGCGCAAGCGGTCTGGGCTTTGGATGAAGCGGGACAAACGCTGTTGAAAAATCATTTAACATTGGAAAAACCCGCTAATAAAGATTTTGGTGATTTTGCCACAAATGCGGCGATGTTGCTGGCCAAAAATTTAAAACAAAATCCACGCGCTTTGGCCGAACAATTGGTGGCAAAACTCAAAGAAGATGATTCCTTTGAAACAGTGGAAATTGCGGGCCCTGGTTTTATCAATATGCGTTTGAGCAGCTCTCTTTGGGATAAAGCCTTTGCCGATATTTTTGCCCAAAAAGGTAATTTTGGAAAGTCTGATATCGGGCAACACGAGAAGGTCAATGTGGAATTTTTGTCGGCCAATCCCACCGGTCCTTTACATGTGGGGCACAGCCGTGCGGCGATTTTTGGTGATTCTGTGGCCAGGTTGTTATCCCAAATCGGTTACGATGTAACAAAAGAATACTATGTCAATGACTTCGGTAAGCAGGTGGATGTTTTGGCTGAATCTGTCTATTGGCGCTATGAAGAATTGTTTGGTCGTCACAAGGGTGAATCTATTCCGGAAGGGCGTTATCCCGGCGATTATGTGATTCCTGTCGCACAAAGCATTAAAGATGCTGATGGTGATAAATGGTTGGATAAAACCGATTGGTTGGAATATTTTAAGAGTAAATCCATTGAACAAATGTTGAAGTTAATTCAGGCTGATGCAGCCAAATTGGGTATCTCATTCGATGTCTTTACTTCCGAAAAATCATTGGTAGAAGGAGGTGCTGTGGATAAAGCAGTTCAACAAATGCGGGATATGGGGTTGCTTTATAAAGGTGTTTTGCCCAAACCTAAAGGTGAAGAAACTGAAGATTGGGCACCCGTTGAACAAACGCTTTTCCGTGCCAAAGACTTTGGGGATGATGGGGATCGCGTGATTTTACGTGCGGATGGTTCCAAGACTTATTTTACTTCGGATATTGCTTACCACGTCAATAAGTTTGATCGCGGGTTTCATCAAATGGTAGATTTGTTTGGTGCTGATCATGGCGGTTATGTGAAGCGTTTAAAGGCTGCAGTCAAGGCTTTGACAAATGATCAAGCAAAATTGGATATTGCTTTGTGCCAAGTGGTCAGCCTTCAAAAGGATGGAAAACCCTTTCGTATGTCTAAGCGGGCCGGAAATTTTGTCTTGGTGGATGATATTTTGGAAGAAATTGATGCCGATGCTTTTCGTTTATTTATGTTGACGAAATCAGCAGATAGTCAAATGAGCTTTGATTTAGCAAAAACTAAAGAACAATCCAAAGATAATCCTGTCTTTTATATTCAATATGCTTCGGCCAGAACTTATTCCGTTTTAAATACTTATGAAAAAACATTCGGGGCTTTACCAGCGGAAAAAGATTTGGATTTGAATTTATATGCAAGTGCCAACGAAACAGAACGTGAATTAATTCAAAAAATGCTTTGGTTTACGCATATTGTTGAAGTGGCCGCTCAAAACAAAGCGCCGCATTTATTGGCGGGCTATTTGTATGAAGTTGCATCGCTATTCCACAGCATTTGGACTTTGGGCGCAAAAAGCGGTCATCGTTTTGTGGATGCTGATAATTTGCCCCGGACACATAAAAACTTGGCTTTGGTTTTGGCGGTTCAACAAGTTTTGAAAAATGGTTTAAACGCCTTGGGAATTACGGCCAAAAAAGAAATGGGGCGTGTGGAATCAGAGTAGCTTGTTTTCAAGGTAATAAAAAATCCCCGACTGATTTGCCGGGGATTTTTTTAATTTAAAAGAACCAACGTAAACGGGCGCCAAAAGATTTGTTATGAACTTTTGCGTCTATTTTTGCTTCAGCTTTTAAAGCATAGGATCCGTATAAACCGACCGCAACATCTTTCTTTAAATAATAGGATGCTTCGGCTTCGGCTGTATAGGCTGTTCCTTCGGTATACGTATTTTCATCATGTGTATAGCGAATGCCCGTATCTAAAGCCCAAACTTCGTTTTTCCCTTGATACAAACCGACTTTGGCAGTATAGATCGGCTTATCAATGCCCTTTTCCTGACCGATAGGCAGTTGCTCGCCAATTTCAATATAGGGGAGCATTGTTTTGAATTGGTAACCGGCTTTAATATTGGCGCCGATATACTTATATTCGCCAAATCCTTCGTTATAACGATTGACGGAAGGGTCTTGACCATAAAATAATTTTGTTTGCAATTTGAACGCTTGATCCAAAATATTCCAAGCGAATCCGCCTTGCCAGTTAATGTTTTGGTCTTCGGTATCGGTTTCTCCGTCAAAAGAGCTTGTCCCCGTATTCCAAAAGGCTTCTTTCAATTTGGCAAATATGTTGCCAATATTTGCAAAAACAGTAAAATTATCCGTTAAACCATACTGTAATTCTTCAGATAAATTTGTTTTGTATGTGGTTTCAGTTTCCCAAAATTTACTCTTATACTGATTGCGTGTATAATCGGTGGAAGTAATAGAGCCGATTTGTTTTTGAGACGGTAAATAAAACGGATTCGTGATATCCGCGGCCGCAGCAGAGCAGGCACAAGCCAACACGCCTAAGGCGATGAGAGTTTGTTTTAACATATTTTCATTCCTTTCTTTTTTTGCCCGGATGGGTGATAAGCCCATAAGACCCGATTATTTTACCGCACATTTGCATTTTTGTCAAGAAAAAATCTTATAAAAGTTCACTTTTCCTCTTGACAAGCACAAATAAATAGTATATACTCTGTCCCAGTTTTTTTAAGAAAGGATATATTATGTTTGCAATTGTTAAAGTTGGCGGTAAGCAATATAAAGTTCAAAAAGATGCTGTATTGGCTGTTGAAAAACTGTCCGGTAAGGCGGGTGATAAGGTGTCTTTAAGCGATGTTATTATGGCGGGTGATAAGGTTGGTGCTCCCTTTGTGAAAGGTGCAAGTGTTGAGGCCGAAATTATTCGTCAAACACGTGGCGAAAAAGTGATTGTCTTTAAAAAGACACGTCGTCACGGTTATAAACGCAAAAATGGTCATAAGCAAGATTTGACCTTGATTAAAGTTTTGGAAATTAAAGGCTAAGGAGAAATAAAATGGCTCATAAAAAAGCGGGTGGTTCCGTTAAAAATTCACAAGACTCGGCCGGTCGTCGGTTAGGGCTCAAAAAATCAGGCGGTCAATCTGTCGTGGCCGGTAACATCATTATTCGTCAACGCGGCACACAATATTATCCCGGTGAAAATGTCGGGATGGGTGTTGACCACACAATTTATGCTACGGCGGATGGCGTTGTGGAATTTAAACATTCTGCCAAGGATCGTACTTACGTTTCTGTTGTCACAACAAAGTAAAAGATTCGTTTAAAGAAGGGGCTTTTTGCTTCTGTCTTTACGATGAAGTTCCGATAAAACCACCGCTGGGTGGTTTTATTTATTTTCCTTGAATTTGAATAAAAACTATGATACAATAAAGGTGTTGCGGGCGTGGTGGAACGGTAGACACGTTGGTCTTAGAAGCCAATGCTTCAAAGCGTGAAGGTTCAAGTCCTTTCGCCCGCACCAATTTCTTTTTTTTCAGTTAGTTAATTATAGAATTTAAAGTATTTGTTTTTTTATATTGAGATTCTGGAATACTTTCATAAATCTTCCGGGATTAACCTATTTAAATTGATTTATTTTAATAAAAATCAAGAGATTTTATCCTAAAATATAAAAAATCCTTGACATTGGTCGCATTATGATTTAGTCTTTGCAAAACATTACAAAGGAGTTTTTGTGAGCGGTTTGGTTTCTGTAATTATCCCGGCCTATAACGAACAGGAAAGTTTAGCGGTCTTTTTGCCCAAATTGGTGGCAGAATTAAAAAAGACGGGCTCATACGAAATTATTGTCATTAATGATGGCAGTTCGGATCAAACGGCTGAAACAGTCCTTAAATTTCACAAAGAAAACCCCTCTGTTAATCTGGTTTCTTTATCCCGAAATTTTGGGGCTCAAGCGGCCCTTTGTGCCGGATATCGGGAAGCACGCGGTGATTGTGTAATTTCCATGGATGCAGATATGCAACATCCGATTTCGGCACTTTCTAAAATGTTGGATCAGTGGCGCCAAGGATACGATATTGTATGTGCTATCCGTCGTCGCTCAAATCATTTGGGATTATTTAAACGTATTTCGGCCGGTTTATTTTATTGTCTTTTTAAATCTTTGACCGGTTTGAAATCAGATATGGGGGCTGATTTTCGTTTAATGAGTCGTTCGGCGGTGAATGCGCTTAATCAATTTTCTGAAACTCCTGTTTTTTTGAGGGGGCTTGTGTCGCGTCTCGGTTTTCGTCAGTGCACTGTTTATTATGATGAAAATAAAAGACAGTATGGTGGTCCCAGTCGATATACCTTAAAAAAAATGCTTAATTTGGCTTTAACTGGTATCCTCGGCTTCAGTTTGAAACCGTTGCATTTGATATTTTTATTCGGGTTGTTGATGATGGGGACGGGAATTATTGCTTTATGCGCCGTTATCGCGATGTTTTTTATTTATCATGAAATAACAATGGCAAATGTTTTGCTGTCGACCCTGATTACCTTTTCCGGTATTCAGGTGTTGATTTTGGGAATTATTGGGGAATACGTCGGCAATATCGTAATGACGGTCAAAAAACGTCCCCTTTATTTAATTGAGAAAAATACTTTAAGAAAGGATTAACAATGGATCAAGCTGCTTTGGATTTTCAAAAATATGCATTGTCTTTTAAAAATTGGGGATTAAGCTATTCGCGTCGTAATTGGGATATTTTATTGACTATTGCTGTTACGGTTGCGGCTTTTTTCTATATGTTCGGTACGGATATTTTATTATTTCAAAATATTTAATTTAGATATCTTATGTTATTAATAAATAGATTGAATA
>CAMZEQ010000065.1 GCA_947305835.1 uncultured Alphaproteobacteria bacterium
ATTTTCCCTATGTTACCCAATAGTTTTTATCCGCATCTCCTTGGGCTTTATTCATATCATCCATACCGGATTTAACCAGATTCCCCCATTGCCCGCCGGCTTTTTTAAATCCGGACCAATCTGTGCCGCCCGAAACAGCAACACGCCCCATAGCCGAAACCGTTGATACTGTGGCTTGAAGCAGCTTTTTGGCGGTATCCCTAATATTTGTCCCCTGACCGGCAGCACCAAAAAATTGCCCCGTAATATCACCCACTTTCTCTGATAAATTAAAAACTGTCATAATTAAAACCAACATAACCAAAAAATCCATAGACAGATGCTGACCGGCTTCACGCAGACCTGATTCGGAAGCTTGATAATCCGTACTGAAAATAAAAGGAATTTTTTCGGTTACATAAACACGCAAAACAGAAATCAAAAAAGCCACATAAATGCAATTAAACAAAATATCAAAAAAGGCAGACATGATCAAATCAACCAGCTTTTTAATCATCCCTTCAAACATTTTTATCGGGAAAACAAAAATTGCCATAAATATCGGCATCAAAATAATGCCGATACCCAATCGCAAAAAAGCATCAATAAAAGTCAGCGGTAAAAAAAACATCAGCTGGCACAAGGCAAATCCCATCACAATCGCCGATACATACCCCATAATCGTATTGACCTCAAACAATTGAAAGACCAAGCCCATACCACTCCACAAAGCGGAATAAATCATCCAAATAACGCTTTGAATCTGCATGGGTAAAGCACCGAACATCCTGTCTGTTTTAGGCACATCTACAACCTGACCGTTGGGCATTACCGTCTGTGCAAAAAAGGATTCCACCTGAGTAAAAACATCAGACAACCAGCCATCCGACCATAAAGCAGACATCCAATCAACCGTTCCGCTTTCTTTATTTCGTGCAGAACCGACCAAATCCACCAAACCGGACAAAAATGTGTTCTGGGTCCGCGCGTATTGAGAAGTTTCGATCCCCAAAGTATTAGGTGAAACTAAAATCAGTTCAGATATTTTCAAGAAAATGGCCCCTAAAGGTTGTAATATTCTATCCCCGATTTCGGTATAAAAATAATCCGGATGCGTCAAAAACATAGCCACAATCATTGCTTTAAATAAAACCTTTACTACCGCAATAAAATCCTCTTTAAAATTCGGCGGAGATAAAGTGAAAACCCAAGGAAAAACCTTATACATCAACCAAAAAGCCAGAGCAATAGTCATTACTTTAAATGTATTTGAACAAATCAGCTCCAAAGAACTTTCCAACGCCAATGAAAAAGCATTAAAAGCGGATAAATACATTTGACAAGGCCAACAACTGCTGGGATCCGGTTTAAATAAATCCGGATTGTATTTTGTCGGTTCATTACAGCCCGTTAAAAACAAGCAAAGAATAACCGCAAACAAAATCCAATAATGCCGTTTCATGATCTTTGTCTGTACTCACTCCATTTAGCGGTTTCCCCGGTCAATTTATCGGTATAGGTATCATTTTGCGTATCAACGGTAAAATGACGTGTTATTTTGCCGGATGCATCTTTATCAATGGTGGTAAAACCAGACACTTGACCATCTGATGAACGATTATAACGTGTTGTTTCCTTACTGCCATCTTGTCTTGTCAAACTGCGTGCCGTTTCTTGTCCATGAGCATCAGTCAATACCGCTTCTGTTTGACCATTTGTACGATATGTTGTCGTCGTACCCGAACCATCACGACCTTTCACCTCTTCTGTCCGTTCGACATCAGGGCTCGGATTATACCTGATCGTTGTCGTATTCCCCGTGTGACTGTCTGTTTCCGTACGGGCTAAAACACGGTCATGTAACCCTAAAGTATCACCCTCCTGACGATCAATTACATACGAGGATTCTGTACCTTTTACCTTATCCACACTTTGACGTAAAACGGTTCCGTCGTTCATGCGTGTTTCATTTTGGGATTGCAGCAAATTCCCCTTGCTATCATGAATCGTATAGTTACGCGTTCCATTTTTAAAATCAGCTTCATGATGATGTTTTTGCCCCGCTTGAGTGAAGTCATCCACTGTTTTTTGAACATTACCGTTTGCGTCATACGAGGTTGTCTTGGAACCATTGGCCAAGCGTTCATATTTTGATACTTTTTGTCCGTTTGAACCAAAAGTTGTTTTTTCGCGCAGCCCTTTTTTATCACTGACTTCCTCTGTGGTCTTATTCCCATCAGCACCAAAGTTTGTCGTGGTTGTCAAACCGGTATTAAAATCACGAACGGTTTCGCTGATTTTTTTACCATCCGCCCCGAATTTGGTTCTGGTAGCAATTCCTTTAGCCTTATCAACCACCAAATTACTTTTGCCGCCATTTTTGTTTTGCATCGTCGTGGTTTTACGCACAGCCTTACCGTTTTGGAAATCTTTTTTGACAACAGCCCGTCGCATCAAAGTGTTGGACATGTCGATCCACGGTTTGTTTGGATTTATCTTTATTGCCAAGCGTTGTTTCATGCATTTGAGTTTTTATACTTCCGTTTTTATCAACCGTCTTGTTGGAATAAGTTTGCGATGTTGAACCGTCTTTGGCTTTTTCCAACCAACCTGTTTTAACTTCCGTCGTACGGGTATAACCGCCGATTTGCTTTTTGGCTTTATGAGCATCCCACAATCCTGTTCCCGGAATAGCAGCCGTCCAGAAACGCGGCGATTGACGGGCTGGAGCACCGTTTTTATCCTTTCCCCCGGGAGCACGCGAATTATAACTTTTTGCCCTGAAACGATCGATACCGCCTTTGATTTTACCGGCTGTCCACTTGGTTGTATTTTTACCAATGCCAAAAGCAGACGGAACCCCTTTTGTAATCGCCATGGTCGTCATCCCGCTCAAAGCAGCACCGGCCCCAAAACTATCTTGTTTGGCAAAGAAATTCGCAAAATACTCCACTTTGCCGACCAAATGGAATGCCATAAACAACAAGCAGACAGAATAAAATAAGCCGGATGAAGAAAAACCGATTAAATTCATGGCATCTTCGGATTTATCTTCTTGCAATAATTCAATGATCTTGTCTAACGGTACGCTGTCGAACAAATTGGATAAAATCGTAATAACCATTACCATTACAACAGACGCCGATAAAAATGTAGCCAGTACGTTAATCAGCATATTAACCATCTTCTTAAAATATTCGCGTGTTTGAGGAATCACCCAAAACACACACCATAACGGAAATAATATGACAATAAACATCAAACGAAACATAGTATCCAATAACTTCAACGGGAAAGAAATGTATACCAAAAAGCTGAAAATAAAAAACAAAATCCCCAAAATCAACATTTTAAAGCTGGGAAATATATTACCGAAGCCTTTGGCCCAACAATCTTTTATTAAGGTTGCTCCAAAGGCCATCCACGTCAATAAATTGGCAGAAATTGTCGCCAAAAAAGTTTGAATCGAATTGCAAACACTGACATTCAATCCCTGCCCCTTCATCGTTTCCGTACAAACGGCATCGACCGGTTGAATACCGCCACTGACGCTGGCCGTATATGTTTCTGTTCGTCCCGTCACATGTAAAATTTCCGAACCGAAATTAATAGCCAAATCCAAAATGGGGCTTAATATATTCTGAAAAATATAATTCCAATTTTTAATGGCCCATACGGCTATAATAACACGTCCCAAAGGAAAAAGGATTTCCGATAAAAATTTAACCGGTTCAATCGGAGAAAAAGAAACAATATACTTGATCGCCGTAAATAACAGATAAAAAGCCATCATCAAGGCTAAAATTTTGATGGTCCAATCTGCCAATTCACCGCCGTTAACAGCTACAGCCAAGCTGTTAATTGCATTAAAGAGCATATTAAAAACAGGGGAAAGCCAAGACCCGTGATTTAAAGAATAAAATGCCCCCAGCGTTTCATTAAACGAACAAACCGGCGCTTCATGACTGAAATTATATGTGCTGATGGCCGATATCAAACCAACCACGGCACCTATGCCCAAAGCAACCGGAATTCCGACACCGGTCATAGCTAAGGCACCGGCCGCAGTTAAAGCCCCGGCCCCCAAGCCCATACCGCCGGCAGCAACACGCGCTTCTGTATCACCCAAAAAACCTTTCCACTTATCCTCTCCGATATTGGGTGCACTTGCATTGTTAATTGTAACCTCTTTACTCACCTGACGAGCTGTTGTATTCGATTGGGCCATAACACCATACGAAAAAAACAACATTACGGTTAAGATAAAAATTTTAACAAAACGCATGTCTCCCCCTTTTAGGATACAATAATCCTTTTTCAGCCTAACACACTCCCAAATAAATTGCAAGACTTTTTTATGTAAAAAACCACAGTTTTTTCTGTGGCTTTTATTTATCGATTAAATTCTGGTTCATCCGATGTTGAACCCAATTTTCGAATATCATAATATCCCAACATCGGCACAGCCAAATAAATGGATGAATATGTGCCCAAAATTGTACCGGCCACCATCGCAATGGAAAAACCATATAATGTTTCCCCACCCACAAATAATAAAACCAGCACAACAAATAAAGTTGTCAATGATGTCAAAATCGTACGAGACAACGTTTCATTCATACTCTTATTGAGCAATTCCGGAATGGGCATTTTGCGATACTTTTTCAAATTTTCACGAATACGATCATAGCTCACAAT
>CAMZEQ010000066.1 GCA_947305835.1 uncultured Alphaproteobacteria bacterium
GATACCTAAAAAACGGTTGCATGATTGCGATTTCCCGGGCTGTACGGAAGCCGGTGAATATCGTGCTCCGAAGGATCGGACGTTGCGGTCTCATTATTGGTTTTGTCAAAAACACGTGGCTGAATATAACAAAAATTGGGATTTTTTAAAAGGTTTAACGCCCGAAGAAATAGAACAGCAGCTGCGCCACGATACAACTTGGCAAAGGCCGCGATGGAAACTGGGATCTCATGTTGGGGGAACCTATCATTTTAAAGATCCTTTTGATGTTTTTTCCGAAGAAAGGTTGGGGATGGACGGCGGTTATAATCCGCCGGGGAAAAATGTGCAGTATCCCCCGAAAGTGCGTGAAGCTGTGGCCTTTATGGATTTGGAATTTCCCCTGCAATTATCAGATGTGAAAAAACGTTATAAACAGTTGGCCAAAAAATATCATCCGGATATCAGCAAAAAAGATGCTTCTTTGTTCCAAAAATTGACACAGGCATACAGCGTTATCCTGGATTATTTTAAACAATAAAAATATTTTTTCGACGACCTTTTAATGGTTTGATTTTGGTAAAATTCCGTCAAAAGAGACGGACAATTTCAAACAATCATCAAAAAACAGCAAAATATGCAAAATTTTACTTGAAAAGGGTGTGCGGATATGCTATACGAACAACATAGTTGTTTGTATCAACGATACGGGGGTTTGATGTTTCGCAAAAGTGTTGTGCTGACTGTTATGGCATCACTGTTTTATTCGACCTTGATGTGGTGTCATCGGGCGAGTGCGGATTCTTTGGCCATGTACCGCGTTTACTCCTACGTTCAAAACGGGTATATTTACAACGTGATGTCTCAGCTCCAAAACAGTGATCTTTTGGAAGTTGAAGATCAAAATGGTTTTACACCCCTCTGCTATGCCATTTATAACCAAGATAAAGTAATGGTTCAAAAACTTATTTTCTTGGGGGCCAATCAAAATGCGGACTGTATATACGATTTACCGATTGAAAGTTTAAGAAATTTGGGTTTAACACGGCGCGGATCAAAATCGGCCCGAAGTTATGCCTCTGCCCGACGTTCATTCAGATCACCTGCGGTTTTGACCAGAAAGAATCTGTTTACCTTTGGCATGCTCGGCGGTATTGCCGGCATCGCGGCTCTTGCCGTTGGTTTAGGTGGGGGCGGTGGTGGCAGCAAGGGAACGGTCGCTCCAACAAACAGTTTGCCGGACACTTTAACTATTCCGGCGATACAACATTCTGAGGCATGTCCGCCGGGAACGCGTTTAATTAACGGTGTTTGTACGACACCGATTGCGGATCCGAATTCGGATGGTCAGCGGGCCGTTTCCAGTATTTCGGATACTTCTCCCTACTATCTGGCTGAATTTGGCGGTTATGTTGCAACAGAGTCCGGAGATCAGCTGAATTATGTCGGCAATTCATCCGAACCTGTGGTTGCAATGCAATCCAATGGTGTTAGTGCGTCGGCTTTGTCTTCTGATGGCAGCGAAGTGTATTTGAATAAAGCCTCTTCTGCCGTGAACGTCAAGGGCGCTTCTATCACGATGACGGAAGAAAACGCCAATAATCAGGGTGTTATTGCCATGTATGGAACAGCGGCAGGAACGATTGATAACAAAGGTAATATTGAAATTGTATCTCAATCACAAGCCGAATCCGCGGCAATGAAAGTGGATCGAAATGATGCCGAAGGTATTCCCGGGATCGGTGCAAACATTACAAACAGCGGTTCTGTTTCTGTAAAAGATTTTGGCGATGGTATGGGCGTTTTAAGTGCGATTTCTGCTCCCGGACGCAGTGTGACTAACACCGGCGTAATCAGCTTGTTACTTGGCACAAGCGGAGGAATTATTGATCAAAATACCAAAGGAACAATTCAAGGTATTTACGGTAAAAATATATTAAATCAAGGTTTGGTCGAATTGTTGATCGATTCTGATAATCCGGCAATTAATACAGAAGCGTACTTGATCCGTGGATATGGCGATGTGGGCAGTATTGTGTCCAATGAAGGAACCGTAAATATTGATTTGACAAATATTGCTTGGGGTATTTATGGTGTTTGGTCGGATGAAGCCGCGGATTCAGGTGTGACGGTTAAAAATACGGGCACAATTAATGTTTCCGGTGTGCTTTATAATGATCCGCGTCAAATTCAAGCGAAGCAAGTCTACCTGTTGGGGGCTGAAGGCGGTATTTCAAATATCACCAATACAGGCACAATTAATGTTGGAAAAGATGCACCGATTGATGTGAGTATGGGTGGTGTTATGAATGCGATTTATGGTTTTTCTGGTGATATGAATAATCAAAATAAAATTAATTTTAATTTATACGCTGATCCGTCTGTTTCTTCAGGCTCTTTTACTGCCTTGGCGATGTCGTTGAATCAGGGCAATTTGCAAAATGATGCTGATATTACCTATTCGTTTACCAATCATAAAGCAGGTGTTACACAAACAGACCAAGTTATTAATTTAACCGCGGTCAGTACACTGTCTGCTTCAGCCACAAATAATGCGAATTTATCGGCCACATTAAATGGTTTGGCTGCACAAGGATCATATTTTGCAGCTGTAACATCAACAGAAGGTGCAATAAACAATACCGGTGTGATTTCGGCCACATCTGATATGGATAATATGAATTTGATGGCACTAATGTCGGATACGGGTTCCATTACCAATTCAAAAAAAGCACGCATTTCTTTAACAACAACGGGGATGAATTCGGATTTGGCAGGGGCCCAAGGTCGAACGGGGGTAAATCAAGGATATGTTTATTTAATTCATAACGGGGGCAGCGGTAATATTCGGGGATTTGATGGCGGTAACCAGGGGTTAATCCAAATTGAAGCGGATGATTTATATGAAACCGATGAAACAGGAAAAATAAAATCTTTTTTGATAACAGGTGGCAAAACATACGATTCTATTTCGGAAGAGGGTGAAGATTCCGATGTGGAAAATACAACGGATGCCAGCGGTATTATTAATATCTCCTTGATGGGACGTACAGCCGGTCAAGTATATGGTTACGGTTATTATGGCAACAAAAATACGCCTCCAGCCTATGTTTCGGCCAACACGATTAATATTAAAGCTGAAAATGCTGCCCGTTTGGGTAATTTAACGATTGCCGGGGTGACAGTTGAAAATCCTGTATCTTCATTCGAACGTAACGGGACGATGACATTAAATGTTTTGGGCAATTCTGCTTACAGCACACGCGTCACCGGTATCTCATCAAAGAATGCCAGTATTAAAAATAACGAAAGCAGCGTTGTGAACTTAAATTTTGATTTGAATGGCAGTACAAATCATTTTATTGCCGGAATGGAAACAACAGATACTTCTTTATATTACGATGAAGACAGTGATCTGATGAAACAAAATGAATATGTCGTTTATCGTGCTTGGAACGCCGGAACATTAAATTTGAACATAAAAGGTTATGGATCAAATGTTGTATATGATACAGATGTTCCGTTTGATATTGCGGGCATGGTGACAAATTCATATGCTTTAAATACCGGTACGATAAATTTAAATGTGGACAGTTTGATGGCGCGTACAGCCGGTATGGTGGCTTACAATGGTGGTATGATTGTTAATACGGGTACAATTTCATTTTCAGGAAATGCGTCCAGATTTACCCCCATGTATGCAACGGGACATCGGCAAATTTTGGAAGATAAGTATGATTATGCGGATGAATATTATACGTTGGATCGTTCGCAAAAAGAATTATATGCAACTATTTATAATTCCGGTCAAATCATTGTGAAAAATGCAACCACATCCCTGACGCCTCAGGGGGTTGGTTATTATTCAACCGATATATCGACAAGCAGTGCAGTTGAAAAAGAGCCCATCAATCTTTGGGCCAGATATTTAAAAGACAGCTATTATCAATGCGAATATGGTGGTGATTGCACTTTAATAAAGAATGAAGAGGATGATAATCGTTCCGACTTCACGATTTTTCCGCAACCTCGGGAAGATGAAGAGACCGAATTGGATGAACCTGCCACGGTTGTGGCAACCGTTTCAGAATTGGATTGCCCGCCCAACATGCTTTTGGTAAACGGGGTGTGTACAAAACCGATTACGCCCTATGATGAAAAAACCGTCGGGAAAACGCCCATTACCAGCTTTGCGGATGTTTCGCCTTATTATTTGGCGGAATTCGGTGGCGTTTTTGTTAATGATTTGAATTTGAATTATTCGGGCAGCATTTTATCTCCCATAGTGGCAATGCAATCCAATGGTGTGGGGGCCAATGCCTTGGTCAGTGAAGGTACATTGGTGAATTTGAATAAGGCTTCATCCGTGATGAATGAAAAGGGCGCCTCTATTACAATGGCAGAAACATCGGCAAATGATAAAGGTGTGATCGGTTTATATGCCACATCTGCCGGAACAATTCGCAATAAAGGGGATATCTCTATTGTATCCAGGTCTAATGCGGAATCGGCTGCGATGATGGTTGATACGGATGTGGGACAAGGAACCAATGTAATTAATGACGGGACAATCACCATAAAAGATTTGGGCGATGGAACGGGTATCGCC
>CAMZEQ010000067.1 GCA_947305835.1 uncultured Alphaproteobacteria bacterium
CGCCGGGTATCCGGCATGGTAGCACCGTTATCGCGCTAAAAAAAATAGATGCAAACGATAATTTTGCACCCGTTGCAATGGCCGCTTAACAGCGTCTGACGCAACAATTTAATTCCAGAGCTATTTGTACGCGCTGGTGCGGTTGGGGACGAACCGAGCAACAGAATCGTCCCGCTTTTATTTTTTTAATCAAGCAGTTATAAAAAAAATAAAAAAAACTTGCAAGCGAACGCATTTTATGCTAGACTGCGTCCGTTCGTTCCTTTAAAAGGGACTTGTTAGATTAAACAACACCTTTGGTCGAAAGGCCCGTGGTGATGAAGAAAGGAAAAAAAATGACAGACAATGTAGCTGAACGTGTAAAAAAGATTATCGTGGAACACTTGGGCGTTGAAGCCGGAAAAGTACAAGATAATGCCAGTTTTATCGATGATCTGGGTGCTGACAGCTTGGATACGGTTGAACTCGTAATGGCTTTTGAAGAAGAGTTCGGTTGCTCTATCCCGGATGATGCAGCGGAAAAAATTCGCACGGTGAAAGATGCAGTTGACTTTATTGAAAAGCAAGTTTAATTGACAATTTTTTCATTTAAGTAAGCGTTTTTGGTTCTTTTGCATTTCAAAAAACCTGAAACGCTTTTTTTTCAAGGAGATCTTATGCGACGTGTTGTGGTGACAGGAATCGGGTGTGTATCGCCTTTAGGAGCCGGTGTTCAGGCCAATTTATCCGCTTTAAAAAAGGGTTGTTCCGGTATCGGACCTGTTACACGCTTTGATGCTTCGGATTTATCCGTTCGTATCGCCGGTGAAATTCCGATGGGAAAACAGGCCGGACAATTAGATTTTGATTCTGTTGCCAGTCCGAAAGATCAACGTCATTACGATAAGGTGGCCTTATATGCTTTTGCCGCGACACAAGAGGCCATGCAAGATGGCCAATATTTGCCGAAAACAGAAGAGGAAAAAAATCGTTTTGGAGTTTATTTCGGCAGCGGTCAAGGCGGCGTCCAAAGTTTTTGTGATGGGGTTTATGTTATCAAAGAAAAGGGACCAACACGCATATCACCCTTTTTCATACCTTCATTAATGATTAATCAGGCGGCCGGATTGTTATCCATAAAATATGGCTTACAAGGTCCAAATATTGCCGTTTCGACAGCTTGTGCAACAGGTACACATGCGATTGGGGAAGCCATGCGTTTAATCCGTGATGATTATGCCGATGTGATGTTAGTCGGCAGCTCGGAAGCGCCTTTAGTGAAACCGGCTGTAGCCGGTTTTGCACAACTGCGCGCACTTTCTACACGTAATGACGCCCCTCAGGCGGCCTCACGTCCTTGGGATAAAGATCGGGATGGTTTTGTAATGTCTGAAGGGGCCGGTGCTTTAATTTTGGAAGAATATGAACATGCAAAGGCACGTGGTGCCCGAATTTATGCTGAATTAGCCGGTTATGGTCTTTCAGGAGATGCCTATCATATCACAGCACCCGGCGGAACCGGGGCATTACGCGCCATGCAAATGGCATTAAAATGTGCCGACTTGTCCCCTTGTGATGTGGACTATATCAATGCTCACGGGACTTCCACCGCTACAGGCGATATGATGGAATTGCGTGCCATTAAAGAATTGTTCGGGACGGGGACAGCTGTTTCTTCAACTAAATCTATGACCGGTCATATGCTGGGGGCTGCCGGTTCGGTGGAAGCGGTATTCGGTATATTAGCAATGCAACATAATTTTTTACCCCCGACCATCAATTTGGAACATCCCGAAGACGAAGCCGAAGGTATGAATTTGGTGCCCAACAAAGCGCAAGAAAAAAATATTCGTGCCGTACTGAGTAATTCGTTCGGCTTTGGCGGGACAAATGCTTGTTTGCTTTTCAAAAAGGTGCAAAATGAGGCATAGAGTCTTTTTATACTTTTTATTGATTTTTGTTGTTATATCTTTGACGGGCGGCAGCGTTTTATCCACTTATTCTCAGTTTATCGCAGAAGGCCCCTTAAATGAAACAACGGAAATTTTGGTACAATCGGGTGAACCTTTACGGAAAATTGCCCATCAATTACATCAAGAAGGCATTATTCGTAGTCCGACTGTTTTTGAATTGGGACTTCGTGCCTTGGGACATGGTACAAATATCAAAGCGGGTGAATATTCAATTCCGCGCCATGCCAGCATGAAAATGGTGGCACATATATTAACCAGCGGACAAACATATATTCGACGCTTGGTTATTCCGGAAGGCCTCACATCCGTTCAAGTATTAGCAACAATGGAAGGGATGAAGGGCCTCATGGGGCAAGTCATTCAGGTGCCAAAGAATGGAACACTTTTGCCAGATACTTATCATTATTCTTACGGTGACACAAAGGAAGGCATGATTCAACGCATGAAAAACGCGATGACATCAACGTTGGATGAATTATGGGCCGGACGTGATACCAGCATCAGTTTAAAAGATAAAAAAGAGGCTTTGATTATGGCCTCTATTATCGAAAAAGAAACATCTGTTGATCGGGAACGGGCACATATTGCTTCTGTGTTTTATAACCGTATGAAAAAGGGCATTCGGTTACAATCTGATCCGACCGTCATTTTTGCCGTAACGGATGGCCAAGTAGATCAAAAAAAACGGGTTTTATATGAAGATTTAAAATACAAAAGCCCCTATAACACTTATGTGATTTACGGATTACCCCCTCAACCGATTTCCAATCCGGGGCGCGCCTCATTGTATGCTGTTTTGCATCCCATGAAAACAAACGATCTTTATTTTGTGGCCGATGGTAAGGGTGGTCATATTTTTGCGGAAACTTATTCAGAACACCAAAAAAACGTTAAAAATTGGCGACAAATGAAAAAGAAATAAGCTTATGATTTTATGTTCTCTTTGCTATGGCAAACAGATACAGTATGATGTTGAACAACCCTGGGAGATTCCGGAACTTTTATCAAAGCTTTAAAGGCATCTTTGGGAACACCCATCATTTTGCAACGCAATTCGGGTAATTCCATTTCATCCAACCAATCGTTCCAATTCCGAGTTGCTTCCTCTTGTGTTTGATACCCTTGTTTTGAAGAAGCGGTTAATAAAGGCGTCCGATTTCCACCGGGTGATTCATGCCATCTGAACATAACACCATAAAATAATCTGTCTGTTTTACTTTGGGCTGTACCGCAATAAAAGGTTGCATTCATAATGTCAGAAATGCGTTTGACTTCCCGTAAAGGGATTCCCCAATGTTGTGCTAATTCTTCATTTGTCATGATACTTTCCTTTTAATTTGCCACGAATTTAACGGCTGTTTTTTCCATTTCAAAAGATTCAATCACATCGCCAACTTTAATGTCATCGTATTTGGCCAATTTGACACCGCATTCAAAGCCTTCTTTGACTTCTTTGACATCATCTTTCATGCGTTTGAGTTGATCCAAATCACCCGTAAAGATCACGACATTGTCACGCAACAAGCGTACCTTAGATCCGCGTTTAATCAAACCATCTGTGACCATACAACCGGCAATCTTTCCGACCTTGGAAATGGAAATGACCTGACGGATTTCGGCGTGTCCCAACATTTTTTCGTTTTCTTCGGGCGTCAATAAGCCTTCTACCGCTTTTTTCATATCGTCAGCCACATCATAGATGATGGAGTAGTAACGAATATCCACGCCGTCACGTTTGGCCATATCACGGGCCCCCGGATTGGCGCGCACGTTAAAACCGATGACAATCGCATTACTGGCACGGGCCAAAGTGATATCTGTTTCATTGATGGCACCCACAGCGGCATGCATGATATTGACTTTAACTTCGTCATTTTTAATTTTGGATAAGATACCAACCAGGGCTTCCACAGAACCTTGCACATCAGCCTTAATCAATACAGGTACTTCTTTCATTTCGCCGGCTTTAATTTTCGCGAGCAATCCTTCGGTACCGCCCAAACGTTTGATGTTCAACAATTCGCGGGCTTTGCGGCCACGATAGGCCGAAATTTCACGCGCCGTATTTTCATCATCGACGACCACAAAATCATCACCGGCAGACGGTGTTCCGTTCAAACCAACAACTTCCACAGGTTGCGCCGGTACAGCTGTTTGCAATTTTTCTTCTTTGGCGTTTGTCAACGAACGCACACGCCCCCATTGTTGTCCTGTCACAAAAACATCCCCGATATGTAGCGTTCCCGTTTTCATCAAAACAGTCGCAACAGAACCGCGTCCTTTATCCATACGGGCTTCCACCACAACACCTTCAGCAGGTCCTACTTGCGGTGCTTTTAAATCTAACATTTCGGCCTGTAACAAAATCGCTTCCACCAATTTATCCAAATTGAGTTTTTGCTTGGCAGAAACTTCCACTTCCAACACATCGCCGCCCATAGATTCCACCGCCACACCGTGTTGCAACAGATCCGTACGTACCCTTTGCGGATTGGCCCCGGGCATATCAATTTTATTAATCGCAACAATCAATGGTACTTTGGCGGCTTGAGCATGGTGAATTGCTTCAATGGTTTGGGGCATCACGCTGTCATTGGCGGCCACAGAATATTTCTGGGAAACGGCGTCGAAAC
>CAMZEQ010000068.1 GCA_947305835.1 uncultured Alphaproteobacteria bacterium
GGCCGTGGTAAAAAAAGTTCCCAATGTGGGGCATTCAGATTGGAAAGGTATCGCATTGGATTATTAAAATGATATACCTGATTTCTCTTTTCGTTTTACTGTTTGATTTACTGACAAAAAATTGGGCCATAAACACATTGACCTTTGGGGTGCCGCAGCCCCTGTTCCCGCTATTCAATTTGACTTTGGTTGCAAATCGGGGTATCAGTTTTTCAATGCTGACCGCGGACAATCGATGGGGCGTTTTATTTTTAATTATAGCGGCACTTGTAATTTGCGGATTCATCGTTTATATGATTCAAAAGGAAAAAGATATTTTTTCAAAAATAGCCTTAGCTATGATTTTAGGAGGAGCAATCGGGAACATATGGGATCGTATTCGGTATGGATTTGTGATCGATTTTTTGGACTTTTATTGGGGAAAGTACCATTTTCCCACATTTAATATCGCCGACAGTTTCATTTGTATCGGCGTTGGTCTGCTTTTGTTAAAAATGATGAAAAAGGAGAAAAAAAATGCATAAGATAGCATTTGTTTTATGTTGTTTCTTATTGGTATCTTGCGGACACAAAAAACCGGAACTGACATCATCACAAATCGTCAATGGAAAATCAATTGTTATTCCGCCCGAATGCGATATTATTCCGGAATCAGCGGCGGCAGAAGAATAAAGGATCAAGAAAATGAGTATTTATCAGGATTTACAAAAAAAAGCACAACAAATGCGTACCTATAATTTGCGGCAAGCTTTTGCAAAAGATGAGAATCGTTTCGAAAAATTTCATGTTGAATGGCAAGATTTTTTGTTGGATTACTCTAAAAATTTAATCGATGAAAAGACAATGAAACTGTTGGAAAAATGGGCCAATGAACGTCATTTGGATTCCGCGATCAAAGCCATGTTCAGCGGTGAAAAAATCAATACAACCGAAGGACGTGCTGTCTTACATACGGCCTTACGGAATCGATCGGGAAATCCTATTTTTGTGGACGGTAAAGATGTGATGCCTGATATTTTGGCAGTTTTGGATAAAATGCATCATTTTTCGGATTCTGTACGCAACGGCACCTGGTCAGGCGCTACAGGTAAACGCATTACCGATATCGTAAATATCGGTATTGGCGGATCTGATTTAGGACCGGTCATGGTCGCCAAAGCTTTAACACCCTACCGAGATTCAAATCTGCATTTACATTTTGTATCGAATGTGGATGGAACGGATATGGCCGAAGTTTTGCGCCAATGTTATCCCGAAACAACTTTATTTATAATTTCCAGCAAAACTTTCACCACTTTGGAAACTATGACTAATGCCAAAACGGCGCGTTCTTGGATTGTCAAAGCTTTGGGGGAAGAAGCTGTTTCCAAACATTTTGTAGCCGTATCCACCAATACACAAGAGGTAAAAAAATTCGGGATTGATCCGGATAATATGTTTGTCTTTTGGAATTGGGTTGGCGGACGTTATTCCATATGGGGATCTATCGGACTATCTGTAATGATCGGTATCGGCTATGAGCAATTTATTCAAATGTTAGAAGGTGCCCATGCTATGGATCAACACTTTGAAAAAGCGGATTTTAAAAGCAATATGCCGGTTATTTTGGGGCTGTTGGGGGCTTGGTATACCGGTTATATGGGTGCAGAAAGTTACGCTGTTTTGCCCTATGATCAATATTTGGCAAGGTTGCCGGCATACCTGCAACAACTGGATATGGAAAGTAATGGTAAAAGCATTGATAAAGACGGCCGGGCTGTTTCCTATCCTACGGGGCCGATTTTGTTTGGAGAACCCGGCACCAACGGACAACATTCTTTTTATCAATTAATTCATCAAGGGACTCATTTAATTCCTGTTGATTTTATTATTCCCGTTCATTCCCACAATGAAATCGGGAATCATCATGATATTTTATTAGCCAACATGGTGGCACAAAGCGAAGCTTTGATGCGTGGAAAAAATAAACAAGAACTGATTGAAGAAGGCGTCAATAAAGAATTAATTCCATTCAAAACTTTTACAGGCAACCGCCCCAGCAACACGATTTTAATTGATAAAATTACCCCTTATACGTTGGGTGCTTTAGTTGCATTGTACGAACATAAAGTTTTTGTAATGGGCGTATTGTGGAATATCAATTCTTTTGACCAATTCGGGGTAGAATTGGGGAAACAATTGGCTAAAAATATCTTGCCTGAAATACAAGATAAGAAAAAAACGTTACGGCATGATTCATCAACAAATGCACTTATTGATCGGATCAGACAAAAAAGGTAGTTATTTAAAAGAATTTTGCTCAGCGTTGTTTGACACGTTGAGCGTTCAACATTCTTAAACGAAATGTACATGCCTGTTTTAACCATAAATCTTCGGCACGTTCTTTTGCTAATTCGGCACAACGAATGGCATGATCCAAATCACCCTTTTCTTCAATAGAAATGGTGATTTCAGGCGAAAGAGTTGTATCTGTTTTTGACATGTTTTGATTATAGCACAATTCTATACTTTTTTAAAGATAAAAAAGAAAATAATTTATTTTTTTCTTTAATAAATCAATTTAACACATTGAAATAATTTAATAATGCGGAGGCGGAGTTTCTTCAGACAGAGGCTTAACCAAGTTTTCTTGCATCACATCCTGCAAAGCCGTACATTGTTTTTCCAAACGCATAACCAACTTTGACAAGCGTAAAACCTCCTGATTCAAATCTTCCAACTGGCGTGCCTGTTCCATCAGGCGCATTTGCAAATCAATAACCTCTTTTTCCATACTAACCCACCACGGACAAACGATCTGAAACTTCTTTTTGTCCTAAAATTTTCATAATTTGATATAAATCGGGGCTTTGAGCACGTCCGGTCATTAAAATACGCAACGCCTTTGCCACATCTGCAACTGATCCCTTATAATTATCCGGATTCGCTTTATAATCTTTCATATTTGCGGCAAACCCGTTATCTGAAGCAACTTGTTTAATTTTATTGAACCACGTATCTTTATCGTCATCATTATTATAAACAGCCGCATAATCAGAGGCAATTTTTTTGACATCTGATTCAATCAACGGCGCCCATACGGCAGCATCAATTGTCGGTGCTTCAAAATAATAAGACAATTCATTTTCCACGTCTGCCCACTTAGACAGATCCTTACGCGATTTAGGCCCAATTCCCCGTTCAATATTCAAAACAGATTTAACCATGTCAGAATTTTTTTCTAATTTCTTTGCGAAATCCGGTTTAAATTGTTTAGCCCAATTAAGCGTTTCACTGAATACTTCATCTGCTGTCATACGCGCAACAACATCACGACAAATACTATGTAATTTCACAAAATCAAAGAGCGCCCCTGCTGTATTGGAAATCTTTTGGAAATTAAGCGGAAAATCCATAACAGGAACCGTCGGATTCTGTTTGCGCCAATCTTCAAAATTGGCATTCATTAAATTTAACAAATATTCCAACACTGCGTCTTGCGGGTAACCGTTTTGAGCAAAATATTCAATATTGGCTTCCGGATCTAAGCGTTTGGAAATTTTGCGACGTTTACCACTGTCATCCATTTTTTGCAACAATGCATGATGTGCATATTTCGGCGGTTGCCATCCCATCATTTTAAACATTTGCAAATGCAACGGAACAGATGAAAGCCATTCTTCACCACGTACGACATTTGTAGTTCCCATCAAATGATCATCAACAATATGGGCAAAATGGTAAGTCGGCAAACCGTCTTTCTTAATAATCACAATGTCTAATTCATTATCGGGCATAGAAAGCTTACCTTTTAATAAATCTTCCACAACAATTCGATTATTGTAATCACCCGTAGAACGCATACGAATAATAAAAGGCTTCTTCGCTTTTAAATTTTCCAAAATTTGTTCATCCGATAAATCGCGACATTTAGCATAGCGACCATAATAGCCCGGACGTAAACCTTGTTTTTCTTGGACTTTCCGCATTAAATCAATATCTTCACTTGAACAAAAACACGGATATGCTAAACCTTTTTTAACCCACTCTTTTGCATAGGATTGATAAATCTCTTTACGCAAAGATTGGGTATAAGGGCCATATTTACCACATTCCGTACCATCGATTTGAGCACCTTCATCCGGCATGATTCCATAATGCCCCAAAGCCCTTAAAACAACCTCAACAGCACCTTCAACTTTACGCGCCTGATCTGTATCCTCGACACGCAAGAAGAAAACCCCCTGATTTTGATGCGCCAAACGTTCGGCCATAAAACCCTGATAAAAGTTACCAATATGCAAATAACCGGTCGGGCTGGGCGCCAAACGCGAAACAACCGCACCCGGCGGTAATTGACGCGCCGGATATCTTTTTTCAATTTCCTTAATTGTCGGCAACTTATTTGGAAACAACAAATCCAAAATTTCTGGGGTCATTTTCTATCCTTTCAAATTTTAAAACATATGAGCGTGAATTATAGCACACTTTGAAGTTTTCTTCAAGATCCTTCAACCTAAACAATTGCGAATCAAATGGCAGTTACAATAATT
>CAMZEQ010000069.1 GCA_947305835.1 uncultured Alphaproteobacteria bacterium
ACCGTTCCGTGCACGTCGATAAGAAGTCACGCGAACAGTTTGAAATCAGAACCCATAAGCGGGTGCTTGACATTATTGATCCGACACCGCAAACGGTTGATGCCCTTATGAAATTGGACCTCGCCGCCGGTGTTGATGTTGAGATTAAAGTGTAAAGGAAAAAAGACAATGCGTACAGCTGTTATCGCAGAAAAAGTCGGTATGATGGGTCTTTTCCAAGATAATGGGGATCAGATTCCTGTTACTGTTTTGAAAATTGACAGTACAGTGGTCGATACTCGTACCAAGGAAAAAGATGGCTATACCGCTGTCCAGATCGGGTATAAAACAGCCAAAGAAAAACATTTGGCTAAACCCCAAAAGGGACATTTTGCTAAATTAAAGCAAGAGCCCAAGCGCGTATTAAAGGAATTTCGCGTCAGCGAAGATTGCTTGGTACCCGCCGGGTCAGTGATCGGTGCTAACCATTTTGTCGTCGGACAATTGGTGGATGTAACCGGTGTTTCATTGGGTAAAGGTTTTGCCGGTGTGATGAAACGTTATCACTTCCATGGTGATAATGCCACACACGGTGCTTCCAGAACCCATCGTTCGGGTGGTTCAACGGGTAACCGTGAATGGCCCGGTCGTGTGTTTAAAAATCGGCCCATGCCGGGTCAATTGGGCAATAAGCAAACAACCATTCAAAATTTAAAAGTGGTCGCGATTGATGAAGCGCGCAACTTGGTAATGGTGCAGGGTGCTGTTCCCGGTTTTGATGAAGGTATGGTTATTATTCAGGACGCGAAAAAACGTTCCAAGCAACAGGTTGGTCCTGTACCCGCTGGCTTGAAAGCGGTTGAAGCCCCAAAAGCTGAAACAGCAGAAGTTAAAGAAGCGCCTGCGACAACAGAGGTAAAGGAATAATATCATGAAGTACGATGTTATTGATTTAACAAAAAAGGCTGTCGGCAGTATTGAACTGAACGATAAAGTCTTTAAAGAAGAAGTGGACAAGTCCGTCTTGGCCCGTACAATTCAATGGCAATTGGATGGTCGTCGTCAAGGAATACATGCCACAAGGGATGTGGGTGATGTTCACGGAACAGGTAAAAAGCCCTTTAAGCAAAAAGGAACAGGTCGTCACCGTCAAGGTGTGAAGACTGCCCCCGGTATGTATCATGGCGGTATTGCCTTTGGTCCGGTGGTGCGTTCTCATGCTTACGGTTTAACCAAAAAAGTCCGTGCTTTGGCCATGCGTATGGCTTTGTCGGAAAAGGTTTTGGAAAAGAAATTGTTCATTTTGGACGATATGTCTGCCAAAAAACCTTCTACCAAAGCTTTCAAAAAGGCCTTTGACGCCAACAAATGGGAATCCGTTTTGTTTGTCGGTGGCGAAAAGTTGGACGAAAATTTTGCTTTGTCTGCCCGCAATATTGTCAATGTAGATGTGTTGCCGGTTCAAGGGGCAAACGTGTATGATATTATGCGCCGTGATGTTTTGGTTTTATCCAAAGAAGCGGTTGAAAAATTGGAAGGACGGTTAGCCTAATGGTTAAAAAATCCGAACAAAAAGCATTGAATGCTGAATTGTGTGATATTATTGTCCGCCCCGTGATTACGGAAAAGGCAATGAAGTCTGCCGAAAACAATCAAGTCACATTTGTGGTGCGCAGAGATGCGACAAAAACACAAATCAAAAAAGCGATTGAAAATGTTTTTGGTGTAGAAGTAAAAGCGGTGAATACCTTAAATCAAAAAGGGAAAGTGAAGCTTTTCCGTGGTCAAAAAGGTGTTCGCTCTGATGTGAAAAAAGCTATCGTGACTTTGGCCAAAGGTCAAACAATCGATGTGACAGCGGGAGTGTAAGATGACATTAAAAACTTATAAACCGACAACGAAAACGACACGCCATTTAATTGGTATTGATCGTAGTGAATTATATAAAGGTGCGCCAGTTAAAACATTGGTGGAAGGTAAAAAATCCACAGGTGGACGCAATAATCATGGTCATATTACCTCACGTCGTATGGGCGGTGGTGCAAAGAAAGCCTATCGTTTGGTGGATTTTAAACGCCAAAAAATGGATATGCCTGCCGTTGTTGAACGTTTGGAATACGATCCTAACCGTACGGCTTTTATTGCTTTAATTAAATATGAAGACGGAACACAGTCTTATATTTTGGCACCGCAACGTTTGGCTGTGGGTGATACTGTGATTGCTTCGGCAACGGCTGATATCAAACCCGGTAATGCGATGCAGTTAAAAAATATGCCTGTTGGTACAATTGTGCACAATATTGAAATGCAACCCGGTCGTGGTGGTCAATTGGCCCGTTCAGCCGGTTGTTATGCTCAATTAATTGGTAAGGATGCGGGTTATGCTCAAATCCGTTTAAGCTCAGGCGAATTACGCTTGGTGCGTGCCGAATGCTATGCCACAGTGGGAGCGGTGTCCAATGCGGATCACCAAAATACCACAATGGCCAAAGCCGGACGTGCTCGTTGGATGGGTATCCGCCCGTCTGTACGCGGTATTGCCATGAACCCTGTCGATCACCCGCATGGTGGTCGTACCAATGGTGGACGCAATCCTGTGTCACCATGGGGATGGAAGACCAAGGGTAAGAAGACTCGTAATAACAAGCGGACGAATCACTTAATCGTGCGTTCTCGTCACGCGGTCAAGAAAGCTTAAAAGGAGGCTTAAATGACAAGATCTATATGGAAAGGGCCGTTTGTTGATGCTGATCTGCTGAAAAAAGCAGAGAAGGTGAAGGCATCCGGTCGTCATGAACAAATTAAAACATGGTCCCGTCGTTCCACCATTTTACCTGAATTTGTGGGTTTAACTTTTGCTGTTTACAATGGTCATAAGTTTATCCCCGTTTTGGTCAGTGAGAATATGATTGGACATAAGTTTGGTGAATTTGCACCGACCAGAACCTTTGTGGCTCATACGGCGGCTGATGCAAAAGCCAAACAGGAGGCATAAGATGGTAGCAAGTAAAAAACAAGTGAAAGCAGTGGCTCGGACGATTCGTATTTCTCCGCAAAAACTGAATTTAGTGGCTGAAACCATTCGCGGTTTGAAGGTTGATAAGGCCTTGGCTCAATTGACTTTTTCCCGCAAACGCGTGGCTGGCGAAGTTAAAAAATTATTGACCGGTGCTATTGCCAATGCCGAAAACAACTTCGGGATGGATATTGACAACTTGATTGTTGCTGAAGCTTATGTTGGCAAGGCCATGGTGATGAAACGTTGGCATGCTGCCGCAAAAGGTTCAGGTCATCGTATTTTGAAACCATTTTCAAATATGACAATCGTGGTAAAAGAAGCCGAAAAAGCTCCTGTTAAAAAGACCACAAAGAAAGAAACAACTCAAAAGGAGGCAAAATAATGGGACAAAAAGTTAATCCGATTGGTTTGCGTTTAGGGGTAAATCGTACATGGGATTCCCGTTGGTTTGCCGATGGTGATTATGCCAAATTGTTATTGGCTGATTTGGAAATGCGTAAATTCTTGGAAAAGAAATTGGCCGCTGCCGGTATCAGTCATATCGTGATTGAACGTCCTGCCAAAAAGGCCCGCGTCACAATTTATTGTGCACGTCCCGGCGTCGTCATTGGTAAGAAAGGTCAAGATATCGAAACCTTGAAAAAGGAATTGACAAAGTTGGCTGAAAATAATGAAGTCAGCGTGAACATCGTTGAAATTCGTAAACCCGAAACAGACGCGAAATTAGTGGCTGAAAATGTGGCTCAACAGTTGGAAAAGCGTATTTCCTTCCGTCGTGCTATGAAACGTGCTGTTCAATCCGCTTTGCGTCAAGGTGCGGAAGGTATTAAAATCAGTTGCGCCGGTCGTTTGGGGGGTGCTGAAATTGCACGTACCGAGTGGTATCATGAAGGTCGCGTGCCTTTGCATACATTGCGTGCGGATATTGACTACGGTCAAGCCACAGCATTTACAACTTATGGAACTTGCGGTGTTAAGGTTTGGATTTATAAGGGCGAAATTTTGGCCCATGATCCGATGGCCCAAGACAAACGCTTGAATGAACAACGTTAAGGAGGATGGACAATGTTACAACCTGCAAAAACTAAATATCGTAAGGCTTTTAAAGGCCGTGTGCATGGTAAAGCAAAAAATGCCACTTCTTTGGATAAGGGAACATTTGGTTTAAAGGCTGAAGAACCCTGTCGTATGACTTCTCGTCAGATTGAAGCGGCTCGTCGTGCCATTTCGCACGCCATGAAACGTCAAGGACGTATGTGGATCCGTGTGTTTCCGGATGTTCCTGTTTCCAAAAAACCGCCTGAAGTCCGTCAAGGTAAAGGTAAAGGTTCTGTGGAATTTTGGATTTGTCGTGTGAAACCCGGCCGCATTTTGTTTGAATGTGATGGTGTGACTGAGGCTTTGGCCCGTGAAGCCATGACCTTGGCCGGAGC
>CAMZEQ010000070.1 GCA_947305835.1 uncultured Alphaproteobacteria bacterium
TTCCTGATTGATACAAAGGCACAGAAAGATTTGCTTTCACTTGCCAATAATCATTTTTATCCACAGACATATTTTCTTCAGTTCTGCCAACCGCACCCCCTACATTCAGAGAGGGTAATAAAACGCCTTTTTCTGCACTGACAGCATAACGCGCAGCTTCTTGGGCATAGCGTGCCGCCAAAATTTGCGGATTTTTCTTTAATGCCAAATCCATTGCTTCTGTTAAAGATTGTGGCAATTTCAAATTCAGTTGATCCACATCTTCTAATTCACTGGGCGCAATACCGACAACAGAATAAAACATTGCCTCCGACATCTTTAACTGTCCGTCTGCAGCTATTTTGGCAGCCGTTGCCCCCGCAGCACGCGCTTCAGATTGAGCAACGTCCGTGCGTGTCAAACTGCCCGCTTTAAAACGCTTACGATAGGAATCCAAGTGTTTTTTCAATACTTTTTCCTGATTCTCCTGCAATTCCAAAACCGCCTTATCCCGGATTACATCCATATAAACCATTACTGTTTGTAATAAAATAGCCTGTTCAGAAGTCAATAAAGCATTTCGACCGGCCTGAACTTGTTTCTTGGCAGATCGGACGGCATTCATTGTTGAAAATCCGGAAAAAACGGGTTGATTAACGGTTAATTGTAAAGATTTCGGAGTTTGATCATAGGTTTGTTTATCGGCCACATTTAAAAATTCCTGAGAATTATGAGATTTCCCCACAGAAAAATCCGTCGAAACTTGCGGACGATAACCTGATTTCGCTTTAGCTACCTCTTCATCAGTTATTTTTTGCGCCTCCCTATCGGCTAACAAAGTCAAATTATTTTCATATGAATATGACAAAATCTGACTCAAGGTATCTGCATAAGCCAGATTAGACAATAAAACACAGCAGATTGCCGCAAAAAAAGATTGACGCATTTTAATACCTTTCATTATTGATATCTATAAAGCCGATACCTTTATAGATTTTAATATCCTTCTAACTTTTCTTCCAATGTTTCACCCGGTAAAAAATCCATTAAAGGTAATTCCAAAAGTGTATAAGCACCATAATAGCCACGTGATTTTGCATTTATGGCTGCACGTGCCGAAGCCACCATCACATTGGCCGTAAATTCAGGATTGATACCTTCTACCATATACTTTTGATTAACCTCTTGGGCTGTCCTTTCTACTTCACCTTCATGATGCAATGTATTGTATTTAGCAATATCCGGCACAAATAAAACCTCTGTCGGATCATTCACAAAATAAGGATCTTTTTTAATCGCTGCGGCAATGACCTTTTCATTTGCCGGATCATCTGCTTGAACATAGACCCGACGTTTTTGAGCCCCACGACAGTTAGCTAAAGTTAAAGAAACAGCATCTACAACACTCGAAATTGCTTTAACGGCAGCAGTGTGTCCCATACTGCGTCCACCCTGTTCGCCGCCAAAAGTTGTCGTTGTGCGCCCTGTAATAGACACCATTTTCATTAAAGCACGAACAACGGAATCGGTACCTGGATCCCATCCGGCAGACACAACAGAAACCGTATTGGTCCCTTTGGCTGAAATATCATCTGATCTTTTCAAAGCTGCGATTTTTTCATGCTCATCATAGCTATCCACTGTACAATATCCCAAAGATTGATACAGTTTTGTTTTTTCCGGAACTTCACGGGACGGGATACACAGCAAAACAACCTCAGGTTTATTAACCAATTCAGATATATCTGATACAACGGTTGTATCCTTTAATTCTTCACGATTTTTATAGAGTGACGCGGGCCGCCGAACAACACCGACCAAACGCATATCTCCACTTTCTGCCAAAGCACGTTTACATCCGCGCCCGACATTACCCCAGCCGATAATCGCCACATTTATTTTACGCATTTCCTTCTCCTGTTATTTGTTGATAAAGTTTTTTATAATCTTCACTAGATTTATCCCAAGAATAATCCTTTTGCATAGACATTTGACGCATCCGCTCCATATGTTCTGGCCGATCATAATAAGTCGCATTGGCCCAACCGATCGTATTATAAAGCGCCCGTGCAGACACATCATTAAATTTAAAACCTGTTCCCACGCCGTAATATTCATTATAATTCAAAACGGTATCTTCCAATCCGCCCGTAGAACGAACGATGGGCAAAGCCCCATACGTCTGGCTGACCATTTGCGTTAAACCGCATGGTTCGTATAATGAAGGCACCAAAGCAAAATCCGCACCCGCACACATCATGTGTTCTTTTTCGGTCTTATAGCCGATATCCACAGCGATACGCCCCGGATATTTACGCGGCAAAGATGCAAAATAATCATTGGCCCACTTTTCACCCTGCCCCATAATTACGAATTGGGTTTGCATTGTATTCAAAACCGGTTCAATGCATTCGGCCAACATTTTGATACCTTTTTGTTCGGATAAACGCACGCACATCGAAACTACAGGCTTATCTGCACTCTCCAAGCCCATAGATTGAACCAGATGACGTTTGTTTTCACTTTTACCATTTTCAATATTTTTAACCGAATATTTTTCCGGAATAATTAAATCTTTTTTGGGATTCCATAATTCGGTATCTATCCCGTTTAAAATACCGCTTAAATCCGCTTTACGCTCATTTAACAGCCAATCCAAACCCGCCCCGAATTCAGGGGTTAAAATTTCACGCGCATAATTCGGACTGACCGTATTTAATTTATCGGCAAACCGAATTCCGCCTTTTAAAAAGTTAATACATCCGTAATCTTCAAAGGCCCATGGGGCAAAAACATCCCAACCGATTTTGGCATACGGAACAACATCAGCGCTAAACCTGCCCTGATACGGTAAATTGTGAATTGTCAATAACGTCTTTGTATCTTTAAAAAAAGGATCGTTTTCATATTTTATATAATAAGGAATCAAGCCTGTTTGCCAATCATGCAAATGAATAACACCGGGATGCAATCCCAAGTCTTTAATTGTCTGCAAAGCGGCACGGCCGAAAAAAGCATATCGAAAAGCATTATCCTGATATCCTTGTCGTGTAACCGCATCATCATAAACTCCATTTCTGTCAAAATACTTTTGAAATTCGATGAAATAGGTATCCACACCTGCTACATATTTTGAATGATGAACGGAAAAAAATTCTTGGCAATTGCCCATATTCACACAATTACCCTGCATAATCTTTTTTAACCCGAAGCGGTGATAGTCAATCTTAGAATAAAGAGGAATAATAACCTTAACATCGACACCGGAACGTACCAAAGATTTAGGCAAAGCCCCCACGACATCACCCAATCCTCCCGTTTTAATAAAGGGCGTCATTTCACTGGCTATAAAAAAAACAGTCTTTACGGTCATATTCCTCTCCTCTTTTTAGTGAGTATAAACAAGCATCAAATCTTTTGCAAGTCTTTTTTTATTTTTTTATAATTTTTTTCAAAAAAAAGTTTATAATCAAAAATATGTTTAAAAAGAAGAAAAAATATCTTTATCAACAAATCTTAGCCTCTGACGAAAGAGCATGTCAGATCCGAACTTTCGACGGAAAGATTTTATATACAAATTCCCGGGGCGGACGTTTCTTCGGATTTCAAGACGATCCCTTTGCCCTTTTCAACCAAAACGATCAATCCGTTAAAGAATTATATGATGCATACCATCATCACTTACCTTTTCATAATGATTCTGATAACAGCATCAGATAAAACAATCAGCCAGCAAACATATCTGGCATTGGAAACCCAATTGGATGTCTTAAGCGAAATGATTCGCCAAATGACGACACCTGTTTTTTTATCTGACAGTCAGTGCACTATTTTATATGCAAACCCCGCTTTCCTGCAAGAAATTCACCTGAGTTTACCGCAATTAATAGGACAAAAATATGATACGGTTTTTCAAACCAAAAAACCAAAAGGATGGGATGTTATCCCCATGAAGGCGGGAAACGAAGATTTAAACCTTGGGATAAAAAAAATCAAATTGGCAGAACAGGTTTCATCGGATGTTGAAAACACCCCGATTCCAACCGTGATTATCGAACCAGAAAGTTGGAAGATATTAGGGGTTAATAACGCTTTTTCCAAAACATTCGATAAATCCCCCGCTGATGTCATCGATACTGATTTTACTGACTTGTGGAATGCTGAATCACAATCTGTTTTAAAGGAAATACAACCTAAACTGTTTCAATTAAAAACAAACGATTTGATTCGTGATTTAACAACAGCTTCATCCGAATACCATTTCAGATCCATGTGGGGACGTCAAAATAATCATCTTGTTTGCTTTTTATTTGATATCACACCACGCAAAAAATTGGAATTACAACTGATTCAGGACCAAAAAATGCAAGCATTGGGCCAATTGACCGGTGGTATCGCTCACGATTTTAATAATATATTGACAGCCA
>CAMZEQ010000071.1 GCA_947305835.1 uncultured Alphaproteobacteria bacterium
GTTATGAAAAAAATCATATTTTAACCAAAAGATTGCTTTTTTTATCGAGCTTCTTTTTGCTTTTATTTGCCATATTGATCATTCGGTTGTTTTATTTACAAATTATTTTGGGTGATAAGTATTTTTTAATGGCAGAAAAAAACAGGCTTTCTATTCGTTTAACAATGCCGGAGCGGGGCAAAATTTATGACAGAAACGGTGTTGTTTTGGCCGAAAATAAAAATACTTTTCAGGCGGTTTTGGTAAAAGAACAAGCAAAGGATTACAGAAAAGTTTTGAAAGATTTCGCACGATTGATTCCGTTAGATGATGAAGAAAAAAAACAAATTCAAAAAGATTTAAAACGTAAACGTGATTTTATGCCTGTGCGGTTAAAGGATAATTTATCACTGAAGCAAGTCGCTTTATTGCATTTGAACGCGCCGGATTTAGCCGGAGTCCAAATAGAGCAAGGTAAGATGCGTGTATATCCGGAACAAAAGGCTTATGCGCATACGATAGGATATGTTTCTTTGCTTGGTGATAATGATAAAAAAGATGATCCTTTGTGGGACTTACCGGGCTATCGTATCGGTAAAACGGGTGTTGAAAAGAGTAGAAATGAGCTTTTAAAAGGAGAACCCGGATTTTTAAAAACGGAAGTTAATGCGGCCGGTCGTTCAGTTCGTGTTCTGGAAAAAAGTCAACCGATTGCCGGTAAAGATTTGGTATTAACACTGGATAATCGATTGCAAAAATTTGCTTTAAAAGTTTTGGGAGAACATGGGGCAAGTGCCGTTGTAATGGATGTACATACGGGGGCTATTTTGGCGATGGTTTCGGCCCCTTCTTTTGATCCTTCATTGTTTTTGGCTCCTATCAGCATTAAAAATTGGGAAAAATTGCGTGATGATAAACGGGCTCCTCTTCAAAATAAAGTACTGCACGGAACCTATTCGCCCGGTTCTATTTTTAAACTGGTGGTGGCTTTGGCCGGTTTGGAAAGTAACAGTTTAAAACAATATACAACAATTGATTGTGCCGGACACACAAAATTAGGTGAACAAAAATTTCATTGTTGGAAAACACAAGGTCATGGTCCGTTAGATTTGATTGGGGCTTTGGCTGCTTCTTGTGATGTGTATTTTTATGAAGTATCCCAGCGCATCGGAGCTGAAAATATTTTGGCAATTGCCAGAAAATTGGGATTCGGCCAACCGACAGGTATAGAAATGGAAGGTGAAAAATCAGGCCTTGTCCCTTCTTTTGAATGGAAAAAACAAAAATATAAAGACGGTTGGCGTATTGGTGATACGTTAAATTTAAGTATCGGCCAAGGTTTTTTAAACGTGACTCCGTTACAGATTGTACGGGCCGTGGCTGCCATCGCCAATGGTGGTATGTTGGTTCAACCGCATATTATTTCGGATACAAAAGTAGTTTCAAAAAAATTAGATATTGATCCTCAAAATTTGGCGATTGTTCGTTTGGGTATGTTTCAGGTTGTGAACGCACCCGGAGCAACGGCCTACAATGCCAGATTTAATCTGAATGGCATGAAAATGTCCGGTAAGACAGCCACAACGCAAGTGCGTCGAATTACCAAAGAACAGCGTGATAAAGGTCCCATCAGTGAAAAAGATATTCCTTGGCAATACCGCGATCATGCTTTATTTGCGGCTTTTGCCCCTTCGGATAAACCGCGATATGCTGTGGTTGTGGTTGTTGAGCACGGGGGAGGCGGCAGTCGTGTGGCGGCGCCGATTGCTTCTAAAATTTTACAAGAAACGCTGCGTTTGGAATCAGAGGATAAAAGATGAGTTTTTTTAAAGACCGTAATTGTTATATGAAAGATTATAATCTTTCTTTTATAGATAAAATAAAACGCTTTGATTATTTGTATTTGTTCTTTATTTCTTTAATCGTATTCATCGGATTGGGGGTTTTATACTCGGTAGGTGGCGGAAATTTTTCTTTGTGGGGGGGAAAGCAGGCTTTTCGTTTTGTGCTCAGCTTGGGAATTTTATTAATTATTGCGTTTTCAAATTTAAGATTGTGGATGAAATACGCCTATTGGATATATGCTTTGGCGTTATTAATGTTGATTGCCGTGGATTTGGTCGGTTATACCGGCATGGGAGCTCAACGTTGGTTAAATTTGGGAATTATGAAAGTTCAACCATCAGAAGTGATGAAAATTGCTTTAGTATTGGCTTTAGCTCGTTATTTTCATACAACAGATTTAGATGAAATTCGTTCTTTTAAACATATTATTCCACCGATTTTGATGGTCTTTATTCCCGTTCTGTTAATTTTAAAACAGCCTGATTTGGGAACGGCCATGATGTTGGTATTTATGAGTTTTGGTGTTTTCTTTTTGGTGGGCGTCCAGATTTGGAAATTTATTGTTGCAGGATTGATGGCCTTGGGTGCTTTTCCAATTATTTGGTCATTGTTGCATGATTATCAAAAAAAACGGGTTATGACGTTTTTAAATCCTGAAAAAGATCCTTTGGGGGCCGGTTATCATATTTCTCAATCTAAAATTACTTTGGGTTCCGGCGGTTTTTTAGGTAAAGGTTTTATGCAAGGAACGCAAAGTCATCTTAATTTTATTCCCGAAAAACATACAGACTTTATTTTTACTGTCTTTGCTGAAGAATTTGGTTGGTTAGGGGCTGTGTTTTTATTGGGGTTATATTTACTTTTAATTGCCTATGGTTTTGTCATAACCGTGAAATGTCAAAACTTTTTTGGAAAAGTGTTGGCTGCTGGTTTAACGATTAATTTGGCTTTATATGTTTTCATTAATTTGGGTATGGTCATGGGGTTGATGCCTGTGGTTGGTGTTCCTTTACCTATGATGAGCTATGGAGGTACAGCCATGATGACGCTCTTTATCAGTTTCGGTTTGATGGAATGCGTTAAAATTAACCATGAAATGGTGATCGGGCGATTGGGGTCTATTGATGATGAATGATATTGATGACTTATTGGATTCAGCCTTTGATGATTACAATCATGGGGATTTAGTACAAGCCGAGCAAAAAGCCCGTGATGCCTTGATCGTTTCTCCGTCGCATGGGGATTGTTTTTATTTGTTGGGCCTGATTGCACATAAAAAGGGTATCTTTACCCAAGCCTGTGATTTATTAAATATAGCTGTAAAGGCTTATCCCGAACAAAAAAATTATCGTTTGGCTTTGGCTGAAGTTTATCAACATCATGGCGATTATGAAAAGGCGTTGGAACTATATCAACCTTTTGCAGATATTCCCGATGTTCGGGTTCAAATAGGCTGGATTGCGCTAGGCCAAAAAAAACTGGAACGATCCCGAAAGATTTTCAAAAGTTTGCTTTCAACGACCTCAGCGTACAAAGGGTATCACGGTTTGGCTTTTTGTCATCGGATGAGCAAAAGATTATTTTATTTGAAAAAGAGTTTCAAGATAAAAAACGATCCGGTTGTGGCTGAAGACATTGTCAAGTACTATTTGTCTGTCTGTTGTCCCCAAAAAACGCGGCCCTATCTGCTGTTTGTCCAAAATGAAATTTTAAAATCCAAATGTTTGATTGAATTAAAAAAATATCAAGATGCTTTGCCTGTTTTAAATGAATATATTCAAAAAAACAGATATGATATTGATGCTTTTGTTTTGGCCGGCATATGTGCGGAGAATTTGAAAAATTATCAATTGTCCGAAAACTTTTATCGTCAGGCAATATCTTTGGATCCCGATAATTTTGATGCTCATAGGGGGATGGCGCGTTTGATGATGCGTCAAAAGAAGCTTCCTCAGGCCTTGGATCATTATCAGATTTTATGTCGAATCAATCCTAAAGATAAAGAGACCTTATTAGCAATGGCGACAACTTTAGAGGGGGTAGGGGATGATGCTGAAGCATTGGGGATTTATTTCAGATTGCTGACTTTAAAATCTCGAGGTTTGGATTTAAAAATAAAAGGCTGTATTGAGCGGCTTGTTAAAAAAGATGCCAAATTGGGCAAGCAATTTGCCCAAGGTTGGGTCAAAAATTATCCGAAAAATCAAATTGCACAAAAATTGTTAAAAACACTTGGTGTTTTTTTGATGGGATTGAGTTTTATTGTTTTGCCGGTAAAAGCGGATTATTTTTCAGATGAACAAAATTGGGATTTGGTGTGGAAAAACAGAATGGCAGAACTCGGACATCCGGAAAGTCAATATGAATTGGCGCAAATATTTGAATCCGGTGAAGGTGTGCCTGCAAATATTTCGCAGGCAATTCGTTATTATCAATTAGCCGCTGCCCAAGATTATTTTCCGGCGATGTTGAAATTGGGG
>CAMZEQ010000072.1 GCA_947305835.1 uncultured Alphaproteobacteria bacterium
AGCTGTGCCGCCGGCATCTGACCGTGCGCTTGAACCATTTTTAAATCCGGAAGTAAAGCATGTAAATCATCATATACATCAGCCATATCAGTAATGCGCGGCACAACAATAAAAGCCTGACCGCCACGAAAATGCTCACGCAAAACAGCTTCCTTTATCACCACAGGATCAAAGGGCATCACATATGTTTTTACCGCTAACCGATCCACCGGAGGCGTCGCAATTACCGACAAATCGCGTACACCGGATAAGGAAAGTTGCAACGTACGGGGAATGGGTGTTGCCGTCAAAGTCAATACATGTACCCCGGCTTCTAATTCCTTCAATCGTTCCTTGTGTTTCACACCAAAGTGTTGTTCCTCATCCACAATGACAAGTCCCAAATTTTTAAAAGATAATGTCTTGGATAATAAAGCATGCGTACCAATCACAATATCCAAAGTCCCTTTTTGCAATTCCTCTTTGATTTTTTTGGAATCTTTGGCAGATACTAACCGAGAAAGAGAACCGATATGTATTGGAAATCCTTCAAATCGTTCTTTAAAATTTTGTGCGTGTTGTCGCGCCAATAATGTTGTCGGCGCAATCACCGCCACCTGATATCCGGCCATCACAGATAAAAAAGCCGCCCGCATTGCCACTTCCGTTTTACCGAAACCCACATCACCACATACCAAACGATCCATAGGCTTGCCGGCCGATAAATCCGTTTCAATTTCGGCCACAGTGCGCAATTGATCGTCTGTTTCGGTATAAGGGAAACGGGCACAAAATTCCTGATAAAGACCATGAGGTGCCAAAATTTTTGGCATACGATGCAACGCACGTTTACCGGCAATTTGCATCAATTGATCCGCCATTTGCAATAAATCTTTTTGAACTTTTGCCTTGCGATTGGCAAAGGAAGGATTCCCCAAATGATCCAGCGCCGCCTCCCCTGATCCGTAGCGTGATAAAACATCCGTATTTTCCACAGGAACAAAAAGACGTGCATTTTCAGCATATTCCAACAATAAACAATCATGCGCAGCCCCGGCAATCTGTAAGGTTTCCAGTCCCATAAAACGACCTATACCATGCTGGGTATGCACCACTAAATCCCCTTTGGAAAGTGTAGAAATATCACCGATAAAATCTTGGGCTTTTCGGCGTTTGGGTAAACTTTGTAATCGCTCTCCAAACATGTCTGTTTCAGTTAAGATCAAAAATTTATCCGTTTGGAAACCTGTTTCGAAAGGTGCTACCCAAATACTCGGACCTTTTTTCAACGCTGTTTTAAAATCGTTTACAACATTCAGATTCAACTGTTTTTCTTTAAATAAAGCGGTCAGCCGATCTGCGGCCCCTTCCGTCAAAGTTGTCATAATAATTGTTTTTTTTGAAAAACGCACAAAATCCGCAATTTCCGAAAACAGATCCTTATCCTTTTGAATGCGTATATCAACAAAATCACGCGTTGCACGTGCTCCCATATCTCTGGCCTGCTCAGCTTGAAAAGGTGTTAAACGTATTAATGTACGTTTTGCCAGATAGTTATTGATTTTTGTACTGTCAATAAAAAAATATTCCGGCGATAAGGGGTGATACAGCGGCATATTCGGCCCTTGGAATTGCAATCGTGCATGGTAGTAATCACTGATTTGTGTTTCACGTGCTTTCCATGATTCTTCAAATGTTGCCCCGACAAAAACAGCAGCATTCGGGACATAGTCCAATAATGACACCATTTTATTATAAAAAAGCGGCAAAAAATGTTCCATCCCTTCCGCATAACGCCCATCTGATACCGCCTGATAAACAATATCTTGTAAAGGGTTATCAAACAGTTCGCGATAGCGTGAACGAAAACGACGACAACTTTCTTCATTTAAATCAAATAAACGGACGGGCTGAATTTCGAATTCTGTTAAAATATCGTTTGTGCGCTGAGTTGTCGGATCAAAAAAACGTATACTTTCCAATTCATTATCAAAAAAATCCAAACGTACAGGTAAATTCAAGCCCGGTGTGAATATATCAACAATTTCACCACGAATAGCAAAATCCCCCGACTGCATCACGACATCCGTTGATTGATAACCTGAATGAATTAAAAATCTTTTCAAGTTATCAAAATCGATTTTATCCCCTGTTTTGACGGTAAAGACTGAATTAAAAAAAGTTTCCGGCGGTGGTATCATTTGTGATACTGCCGCAACAGAAGTAATAACGACTGTATTTTTCTTTAAACGCGTTAATTGCAATAATGTATCAATCTGTGCCCCCATAATATCTGCTGATGGTGCCATCCGATCATAAGGGACAGTATCCCATGCCGGATAAAATAAGACCGGTGTTTTGGGTGAAACAGATTTTAAAATATCATAGGTACGCATGGCTTTTTTTTCATTAGATGCCACATAAATAACATTCTGGTTGCGAACAAAATCCGCCAAAATAAAAGCCTCATATCCAGAAGGGACACCACCGAAAATTTGTTCACTCATGAAAAAAACGAAAGCCTTACCGTAAAAAGTTTTTCAGCGTGAGCCACACACCCGCGTGCCACAAAAACATAAACCTTATCACCTTCCTGAATGCGCAAACCGCGACGCGGTCGAATAAAGGAATTTTTACGCAAAATCCCACCTATTTGAACACCTTTCGGGATCTTAATACGATCCAAGGGCGCCGATGTAATACGCGATGTTTTCAAGGCATCCATTTCCAATACTTCACCCATCCCGGACTGTAAAAAATAGTCATTGGCCAAACGTCCTTTTCGTAAACATTTTAAAACAGCCGAAACCATTACAGCATTGGGATTGATCAAGGTATCAACCCCTAAACCGCGTAAATACTGTTTATATAAATTATTACGCACTAAGGCGCATGTCCTTGGGACGCCGCTACGCTTTGCCATTAACGATAATAAAACATTATTTTCATCTGAATGTGTGGTCGCAATGCTGACTTGATTGGTTTGAATATCGATATCATCCAATAAATTATCATCGAAACCATCACCTGAAATCACCAAAGAACGAGCCAAATGTTCTGCCAAAAAAGCCGCCCGCTTTTTGTCTTTTTCCACTAATGTAATTTGAGTTTCATCTGAATCAGCTTCAAAAACTTTGGCTGTTTGAAAACCGACTGCACCACCACCGAAAATTAAAACATTATCTAACGGAATTTCCCGACAACCCAATACATCCAAGGCGTAAGATAAATGCCCTGTATCCACAAAAAAGTAAACTTCATCTCCAACCTGCAAGACAACTTTGTCCAAATCCATTAATTGATGACGACGAACAACCGCAACGATGGAAACATTAATTTCTCCCATTTCACGACGAATCTGCTTTAAATTCTTGCCCAGCAAAGAAATATCCGATCGACACTTGATCCCCAAAAAGCGCACCAAACCTTGTCCCAAAATCGTCATATCGGTTGCGCCGTTGATGGAAAGGCTGGTTAAAATTTGGTTGGCAGTTTCCTTTTCCGGTGATACCACCACATCCACAGATAATGCTTTTAAAAAATCAGCGTACTTGGGCATCAGATAATCATTGGAAGAAACGCGTGCAATTCGCTGAGAAACATGAAATAATTCTTTGGCAATGGAACAAGCAATAATATTGCTTTGATCATCCCCTGTCATAGCTAACAAAATATCCACACTGTCAATCCCCGCACGTTCCAATACCAAGGGTGAATCACATGATCCCGCCAAAGTTTGAATATCCAACTGCTCACTGAGATCCGACAAAGCCTGTGAATTTTTATCAATCAAAACAATTTCGTGATTTTCAGCCCTTAAATAGCGCGCTAAAGCCACTCCTATTTGTCCGGCACCGGCAATCAAAATACGCATTTAATCTCCTTTTTTTGTTAATTTTAAACTTTTTTATAAAAATCGCAAGAAAAAATACTGGACAAGACAAAAAAATGTGTCATAGTAAAACAAAAAGGAGCGATTATGTTTAACAAACCTATATTACCAAATTTCTTGCACAAAGAAGAAAAAGAACCTGATGCACCCCAAAATCAGGAGCAACAACCGTCACCTTCAACAATTCAGCCGACACAACCGGAAAATAAAACAGATGTCCCACAAGTGCAACCTGCGGCAACCGAAGATCCTTTGGCTGCTTTAAGGTCAAAACCGACAAATGCGAACGGCAAACAAGAATCTCCCTCCCAAAAAACATTTTCAAATGAAGCACAACAAATTGGTGCAAATGACACTGTTGTAAAAGGTGATAATTTGCATG
>CAMZEQ010000073.1 GCA_947305835.1 uncultured Alphaproteobacteria bacterium
GGACTCACGACCCCGTCCTTACCAAGGACGTGCGCTACCACTACGCTACTGCGGCAAAGATGGGTTATTTTTAACCTATTTTTTAAAAAATGTCAAGAAAAATTTCAATAAAAGATATTCTTTTTTAAAAAATAAAACTTTCGCTTGACAGAGGCTTAAAAATTTGCCATAGTACTTTTTAAACTGAGAAAGGATATTTTATGCATTCAAATATAGTTTTACGGGTTATTTCCTCGTTTATTATGGCGCCACTGGTTTGGTATGTTGTTTGGTATGGTAAAGCTGTTTATGAAGATTATTCTATACCGCTGTTTAAGATTTTTTTGGCGTTGCTGGGGGCCGGATTGGCTTGGGAATGGGACAATATGTTCAACAAAAAGCAGACCTTAGGTGGGTTTTGGGTTGTAATATCTGCTGTTTTAACGGCATTTTTGGCCGAAGATAATCCCGCATTTACAATGTGGATTATTTTGGTGGGGACCACATTGACTTATTGGAAAAGTGCATCGAATTTGGCCTTTTCATTGGGAACCGTTTATGTTTGTTTGCCTTTGTTGGCGCTAAGTTGGCTGTATTTTTCAAATGGTGACAGTGCTAAAGAAATGGTGCTGTGGTTGTTCTTTGTTGTGTGGGCAACGGATGTGGGGGGATTTATTGTCGGTAAGACTGTCGGCGGTCCCAAGCTATGGCCTAAAGTCAGTCCCAAAAAAACATGGTCAGGTTGTTTGGGCGGTGTTGTTTTTGCCATGTTGGTTGCTTGGATTTTTGCGATGTATTTGAAAGTTTACGGTTATATGAATGGACCTTTCCATCCGACAACGCGTGTATTGGTGTTTTCGGCGGGCGGTTTGGCCGTTGTTTCGCAAATTGGCGATTTGTTTGAATCGTATATCAAACGTCGTTTGGAATTAAAAGATTCCAGCAATTTAATCCCCGGACATGGCGGATTGTTTGATCGTGTAGACGGTTTGGTTTTTGCGGTAACAGTTGCGGCATGGGTGGTTTATTTAACAAGCGGAGGGGAAATTACCCAATGATGAGTCTGGTTTATTTATTTGCCTTTGTTTTGGTTTTGTCTGTCGTTGTCGTCGTACACGAAGGAGGCCATTTTTTTATAGCACGTTTTTGCGGTGTTCAGGTGGAGGAATTTTCCATCGGTTTTGGCAAAGAATTATGGGGGCATACTGATAAAAAAGGAACGCGTTGGAAGGTTTGTTTGATTCCTTTGGGCGGATATGTTAAGATGTTGGGGGATGAGGATGCGGCGAGTGCCCGTCAGTCCGCCAAAAATATTGCACCGGAAGATTTACATAAAGCATTTTTATCCAAGCCTTTATGGCAAAGAGCCCTAATTATTTTTGCCGGTCCGGCCACAAATTATTTGTTGGCTTTTGTTTTGCTGACGGGGCTTTTTTGGGGTGTTGGACGGATGATTATGCTGCCCGTTATCGGGGGAGTAATCTCGGATTCTCCGGCACAAAAAGCCGGGATTTTATCAGGTGATAGAATTATTTCCATTAATGACAAAAAAGTTGATTCCTTTGCGGATATTGCCCGTTTGGTACGCTTGGAAGAGTACGGCAATCCGTTACAGTTAGTCATTTTACGTGATAATCAGGAACACATAATTGCCGTAGAGCCGATTCAGGAAACAAAAGATACGCCGGCCTTATTAGGGGTTCAATCGTCAATGGATGCTTATGAAATCAAAGATAATTTGGGATTTTTTGAATCTGCGACTTTATCTGGCCAAACTCTATGGGATGTAACAGCGGGGACTTTGCGGTATTTGGGGCAAATCATAACGGCCCATCGTTTCCCGCGTGATTTGCGCGGACCTTTGGGAATTGCGGAAGCTTCAGGGGATGCATTAATGGGTGGATGGATTGTGTTAATCAGCTTTATCGCCAATGTTTCTGTCGCAATCGGATTGATGAATTTGTTGCCTATTCCTGTTTTAGATGGCGGACATTTGGCCTTTTATGCTGTTGAGGCTGTGCGTCGCAAACCGATGTCAGCAAAAGCCCAAAATGCTTTTATTTATGTGGGATTTTCCCTGTTAATGTTGATATTCGTATATTCGTTGTTTTTAGATGTGCCACGTATTATCCAAAGGATATTTGAATGAAAAAATTAAAATATACACTTGTGTTATGTGCTTTGATGGCCGTTTCCGCGCGAGCTGAAGAATTGAAGGATATTCGTATTTTGGGAACGCGTCGTATTGAAAATGCAACTGTCATGAGTTATTTGGGGCTGAAAAAAGGGGAAGATCTGTCTGAAGCTGATTGGGAAAAAGCATCCCAAACGCTTTTTGCAACAGGTTTATTTTCAGATGTAAAGATTGATTTTAATGATGGTCTTGCCGAAATCAAAGTGGTTGAAAACCCTATTGTTCATGAGGTTTTCTTTGAAGACAATAAGGCGTTGGATGACGATGCTTTAAAATCGGAAGTTTTATTAAAAGCCGGTGACACTTTTACCAAGAAAAAATTACAAAAAGATGCTGATCGTTTATTGGAAGTTTATAAGCGGCACGGTCGTTTTGCTGCATCCGTTAATCCGACTTTTCGTCAATTGGATCAGAATCGTGTAGATATTATTTTTGAAATCAAAGAAGGGGAAAAAGCTTTGGTTAAACAAATAAACTTCGAAGGTAATGAAGCTTATTCCGATTCTTACCTGAAAGATAAGATGATGACTCAGGAAAAAGCTTGGTATCGTTTCTTATCTTCTACGGATACTTACGATCCGGATCGGTTTAATTATGATCAGGAACTGATTCGCCGTTTTTATTTACAAAACGGTTATACCATGTTTCTGATGTTGATGTTCAGGTTAAATTACCCGAATATACGGCACACCAAGATTTAAAAGATTTGGTACGTTTGGATGTGGGTGATGTGGCGGATGTGGATGAGGTGAACGCGTCCGCAGACGATATCACAGATGCTTTAATCAACGAAGGATATGCTTTTGTCAATGTAACGCCGGACCTTATTCGTGACGATAAAAATCACACCGTGAAATTGGTATTTCGTATTTCGGAAGGTGATAAGGTCTTTATTCGCCGAATCAATATCAAAGGTAACACGCGAACAAAGGATAAAGTAATTCGTCGCGAATTCCGTATCAAAGAAGGTGATGCTTTTAACGCTTCTAAATTACGTCGGTCCAAACAACGTATATCGGATTTGGATTATTTTTCAAATGTGGATATGCAAACATCACCTGTACCGCAAAATCCGTCAATGGTGGATGTGGATTTGTCTTTGGCTGAAAAATCGACAGGTGCTTTTAATATCGGTGTAGGATGGTCTTCTTATGACGGTATGATGTTTGAAACAGGTATTCAGGAACGCAATATCTTGGGAACCGGTAATATTGCCAGATTAAACATGATGCTCAGCCAAAAAGAAACGCAATATACTGCCGGAATTACAGATCCGTATTTCTTGGATTATGATTTATCGGCGGGAATTGATATATTCCATACAACCAGGGATAATTCGGATTCATCGTCTTACGATTATAAAACAACAGGCGGAACGGTACGTTTCGGGTGGAATTATACAGATTTGTTGCGCCAGAGCGTTTATTATACTTTAAGACAAGATGAAATTACAAATGTGGATGATGATGCCGCTATGGCGGTGAAAGAACAAAGAGGCAGAACAATCGTTTCGTTGGTCGGTCAAGATTTAATATATGATAAACGCGACAGTCGCATCAACCCGACAACCGGATATTATTTATCATTGAATACGGAAGTTGCCGGATTAGGTGGTGACAGCAAATATTACCGTGTCAATGCAACAGCAATTCGCTACTTTTCCGTGGCGGAAGATGTGGTTTTATTGATTCGCGGGGACGGTGGTCGCGTTTGGGGATGGAACGGTCAAAAAGTACGCATTAATGATCGTTACTTTTTGGGTGATTCTTCTTTGCGCGGTTTTGAATATGGTGGTGTCAGTGCGCGCGATATCAGATCTCAAGACGCTTTGGGCGG
>CAMZEQ010000074.1 GCA_947305835.1 uncultured Alphaproteobacteria bacterium
ACGAAATGGCGGAATCAGAATCCGCTGCCTTACCACTTGGCGACGCCCCAATAATAAAAACATTATATCAAACTTGGCAAAAAAATGCAAGGTATTTTGAATTGATTCTGAAATAGGATTGAGAAAGAAATAAAAAAAGCGACCCGAAAGTCGCCTTTTCAAAATTTTATGCAGGTTTCTTTTTGAAAGTTGCAAAACGCTTATTAAATTTCGCCAACTGACCACCACTGTCAATCAAACGATATACGCCTGTCCAGGCCGGATGTGACAACGGGTCAATATCCAAGCGCACCACATCGCCTTCTTTTCCGATGGTTGAACGTGTTTTGAATTCACTGCCGTCTGTCATGATAACGGTAATTTCGTGATAATCAGGGTGTATATCTTTTTTCATGTTGACTCCATTTTTTAATTGTTTCGCGAATTATACAACTATTTTTCGAAAAAATCAAGTCTTTTTTTATTTTATTTTCCGAAAAGTGTTCTTCGTTGTCTTTTTAATCAACGTAATGTAAAATTCAATGCTGGATAAAAACAAAAGAATGTAGCTGATATATTCGGTAGATTCTTCAAATAAACGGCGCACCAAACGCGGATCCGAAATTGGTCCCAAAGCATCCATAAAAAAGCTTTTATGGCCGACACATTGGGCAATCGGCAGGATGATGATTGCCACAGTATACATCATAAAAAATGCTGAAGATGAACAAAATTTAACCATGCTTTTGCGAAAATTATTGAAATGTCGGCAAATATATCCAAACGCCAATACGGGGAAAATCAGCGAAAATTTCCATCCCAAAAACCATAATTCGTCAAACCATGCATCCATTTCACGGCAAGTTGCGGTCAGACAGACGGAGCCCAACAAAAGACTGAGTCCCCGGTGGGATGTTTTGTAAAAACTTTGAATGAAAAAAGAAAGAGCACTGATGAATAAAAATACCAGTTGTAAGTTTTCAATAACACCATATTCTTCGAATGTTTTTTCCTTAAACAAACCGGCAAAATACCACATGCTGAAAACACAGATCATCAGAATACAAAAATAGATGATCCATCTCATTAAAGAAAAAGCGGTTCTGCGTTCATCTGAAGTTGGTTGCATATTACCTCCCGAAAAAACATAAATAAATATGTTTTTTTATTTTAATCCGATAAAAATAATTGTCAAGGAAAAATTATTTCCAATAATCGGCTATCCATGGTGTCGGCCGCACGATTTTATACAATTTTTTGATCCCCTTGGGGCGTTTGGGATCATTTTCTTCCATACACCATTTACCTTGCAATGCTTCATCCAACCCCGGTAATCCGTGGAAAGCGATCATTTTTAATTGCGGATTTTTCGGTATTTTGGGCATCATAAATAAACGCAAGGGCCAAATCGGAATACAATGGAAACGGAAAGAGCAGAACCATTTATCCGGCCAAAAATTTAAATGACCGAACTTTTCAATTACTTTGGCAGACAGGTATTCTTGCGAGGCTGTATAGTATTTTTCAACAACTTCTTTCGGATGGGCTTCAAAATAGGATTTAACAAATCCCAATGTACCAACGACGAAAGAATAACAGCTGGCTTGACCGACAGTATCACCTTTTGTATGCCAATCATTAATAATATAAAATTTATCGCCTTCTGGATAGCGGAACAATTCATCCAGGTTACCGACAATCAACGAGTCCAAATCAAAAAAGAAAACGCGTTGGCCATTCAATCCGCCCAAGTTGTCATCACAAAGAGCCGCTTCTTTACGATATGAGTACTTATTATCTTCCGGGGCAACATTTAATTCCGGTAACGGCTTTACGATAATATCGGGTCGCAGACCTTCGGCATAATCCGTGAAACAGTAAAAATCAATATCAAAAGAAGTATTGCGCTTAATCATGGAACAAAGTTTATTGACATCTTCCACAGGATACCATTTTCCCCATTTGATGCATATAACGTTATATTTTTCAGCCATATTCAGACCTCCTTTTTCTTCTTTGTATCAGATTATGGTGCGTTTTGCAAGTTTTAAAAAAGAGGCCCGAGTTTCGGACCTCTTTGAATCAGCAACTTAACTTAAAAGTTGTATTGGAATGAGATACCCGCCAAATCCAAACCGGAATGATATTTGCCGGTTAAAGTTGTTCCGTCGGAACTGGATGTGTTGTTTATACGGGCAGTTTTCCAGAACATGTGTCCGTAGGCGAAGTCTAATTGCCAATTATTTTTTTGATAGCTGGCGCCGATGGTTCCCAGCCATCTGTTGGAATCCGGGACGCGGGCTGTACGTGTGCGGGGGCGTTTGACGGCACCTTCATCATGAGCCACACCGGCACGGAATGTCAGGTTTTTGCAATAATAATAATCTACACCCGCACCAACCATCCATACGTTTTTCCAATCTTCATCTACGGTTGGAACATTATATCTGGCTCCCCCCGTTCTTTTATACAGGGCTTCGGATTGAATATTGAGTTTATCGAAACGGCTCCAACGTGTCCAACGGGCCATGGCGGATAAACCGAATTTCCCCAATTTTTGGTAGGCGGATAACAGTACATGTTCAGGCAAAACTAATTTTGTTTTGTCCATACCATAGAAATTTCCGAGGTAATGCGGTCCGCTGATTTTATGGGTTGTTTTGCTGCGGTAAGTGACGCCAAAGCGTGTATCTTCGAAAGGTTTATACATCACACCCAAGGTATATCCCGGCGCTGTATTATCATGGGCGTTCATATCGCTACCTGTGCTGGTCAATCGTGCTTCCAAATATTCGGCAAAAACACTGGCGCCCACAACTAAATTGTCAAACAATTTATAAGAGGGAGCCAACGCCAAATCCATGGCGGTGATTTCTGTATTGATGGCGTGATTTGCCGCAAACCAATTTTTGTTTGTATAATAAGTTGCCATTCCGAAGGGAACATAAAAACCGGCACCCAAAGTCCAACGGTCATTAATACGTTTTTGACCGAAAAAGTGCGGAATAAATTTATGTGTGCGAATTTCGGCTTGCCCTGTTTTGGCGGGATTGTTATCTAAATTACCCGAAAAAACTGAACGCAAGTGAATCCAGCTGGTTCCCAACTGTAATCCGTCATTTTTTAAATCCATGCCGGCGGGGTTAAAGGCAATGGCTGAATAGTCATCTCCGACAATACCCGCCCCCCCGAAAGCACGTCCCATATTGGTGGTTGAATATTCTTGCAATTGATAACCACCGGCTTGAACCAATGTAGACGTTAATAATAGAGCTGATAAAGTTAAAAGTTTCTTCATGTTAATCCTTTCATTGAAGTACCCGATCAGAATAAAGGAAAAGCATATAATCATCATTTAACTTTTTTAATGCTCTATATCTGATTGAAATATAAGAAATAAATTTAATTTTATTTGATGAACATTTTGTAAAAATCACGCAACCCTTCGGCAATTAAAGCATGTCCTTTTAAATTGGGATGAATGCCGTCATCACATAAAAAGTCGCGGTAATTTTCTTGTTTTAAAAAGTAACTTGTAATATCCATGATCGGAACATTGGTTTCCAGTGCTATTTTAAAAATTTCCAAGTTATACATACTGTGCCATGTATGGATTCTTTCAATATTGTTGTTCATGATTTTTAGGATATTTTTTTTATTACGGCCGTGGGAAATATTTTCCAAAAAGCGCCCTGCATCCACAGGTGGCATAGAGAGTAAAATGGGGACTTTCCCTTGCTTTTGCGCCATCTGAATCAAGCGAACATATCTTTTGTGAAATTCTTCCAACGATAAACGAGGCCTGTGTTTTTTATGGGGATTTTGGGAAACTGCATCCCAATCGTGATTACATTCATTAGCTCCAAAAGAAAAAACGACATAATCACATTTTTTGACATAAGACAGGTGTGATAAAAAGGCTTTTTCCCCTTCAACAACGGTGGAACCATGACGGGCAAAATTTTTCCAAATAATATTAAGCTCTTGC
>CAMZEQ010000075.1 GCA_947305835.1 uncultured Alphaproteobacteria bacterium
CGAACGTCAATGGTTTACGGAAGAACGCGCTAATTGTGCTTGCGCTATGCAAAAAGTCGGTTAACAGTTAGGGAGCCATTAATGGCACGGACGGTGGCGGGCTTAGTCCCTTTTACAAGTATTGATTTTCCGGGATACTTGGCCGCCGTCATTTTTTTTCAGGGGTGTCCGCTCAGGTGCCCCTTTTGTCATAATCCGAATCTGCAATCTGTGACCGAATCGTTGCAAACATGGCAGGAAGCTTTCGATTTTTTGAAAACACGTCAAAAACGTTTGGATGGCGTGGTTTTAAGTGGTGGGGAACCGCTCATGCAACCGGATGTTCAAAATATGTTGCAACAATTAAAGGATTTAGGCTTTAAAACAGCCATCCATACTTCGGGTGTTTATCCGGACAGATTGCGTGAAATTTTACCCTTTTTGGATTGGGTGGGCTTGGATATTAAAGGGCCTTGGGATAAATATGATATTCTTTCGGGGCGCAAAAAAATGGTCGAAAAAGTTCAGGAGAGTTTGAAAATTTTGATTGGAAGCGATGTTGATTTTGAATGTCGTACGACCTGTGATCCCAATCATTTAACCCCGGCCGATACATTACAAATTGCCCAAGATTTGAAAAAAATGGGAGTTCAAACCTATGCCCTGCAAAAATACAATACTTTCCCGGAAGATAAAAGCCCGCCATCCGTGATGGAAATTGAATCCTTTTTTACGTCAGAATCTTTGTCCCCTATTCAAAAACTTTACCCGAAGTTGATTGTCAGAAAATGAACAGGCGTTTTTCAGCTGTTTAGGGGAATGTTTTGGGATAAAACCATAAGCGGGATTTATGTTGGGGGCTTATTCCCCCCAAAATACTTTAGATTTGTCCATAAAAAAGAGGAGCATTGGGCTCCTCTTAAGGACGGACGAATTTGAAAAACCTACTCACACAGAGCTGCCGAATCAAGATCCCACCAACGCTCGGTATCTATGGAATCAGTATTAATAGCGCCATAGGCGACCGTGTGTGCATGAAAAGAATTGGGATTATTACCGGATTGTAGCCAGAAACCTCTATTGCCATAAACGCTCTTTAACGCCGTGATGCGGGCATTGAACTTTCCGTTTGTTTCGGCTGACGACCAATCAGAATATTCACACGTGCCGTTGTTCCCGACGCAGCAACAACCCCCTGCTTCATACGTTTCAATCAGATCGGTGGTGCCACTGCGATAACATTGCAATTCTTCCACATCCATTAAGCGTTTCCCTTGGGCCTGACACCAGTTATTGGCGCTCCACCAATTCATATAGGTTCCACTGGTTACCAAGGTATTACTGAACCCAGCCGCCGTTAAGGTCGCCAATTGGCTTGCGTTGGGCGCCACCGGGGGCACATTACTCACCGGTTGGCAGGTTCCTGTCAAATCACGATAATAGTTTTCATCGCTATCATCATTAGTATTATAGTTTGTAATCTTACAATAATAAGCGCTATTTGTCCCACCGCAATCGGCTTGATCCGAACAGGGTGTACCCGTTAAATCCGCCACGCAAGTCCCCGCATTAACAATATATCCTTCCATACAGGCAGTGGCAGCCCCTGTATTGACATCACAGGATGTGGCAAAACTGTCAGGGCAGGGCGTACATTCGGTTGCATCGGGTGTGGCTTTATAGGTACGATCACCACACGCTTGGCACCCCGTTAAACCGTCACTGTATTGGCCCTCAGGGCAAGGTTCACAAACCCCCTCATTGGCCACATAGCCCGCTTCACATAAGCAAACACCGTAGCGCATCTCCATATGCTCGCCATCGCATTCGCCCGTAATAATCCGAACCTCAGGGCATTCCAGCTCAGAGCAAATATGCACGTTAATCGCGTTTACACCGTACGGATTGGATGACTTTTTGTGTTTAAACAAACTGCCGCCGGCATACGTCGTCCCCGCCATCAGTGTCGTCGTCAATAATAAAAATGTTAATTTACGCATAATTTTCTCCTGATCAAAAAATAAAACCACCCTTTTCAGGTGGTCGGAGAGTTCACAATCAAACTTCGTATGATTCCAATGGTCTTTAGAGTTTCCTCTTGAACATACACCAAAAGCTCCCCGACCCAGTCAGGAATCTAAGAGTGAGCACAACCAAAAGCAATACACCACTTTGGGTGGGTGCGCTCACCCACGAAGTTGAGTTTGTGACAACTCTCTTGCACCTTTTCAGGTACTCAGAACACAAATTTCTTCGTGTTCAGCTTTATATTAAAACATATTTTTATAAATTACAATAAAAAAATAAATGGATTGCTTGTTTTTTTATCTTTCTCGTTTCACATAATAAAGGGGAGGATTATATGATTTATTTATTGGCTGTTTTGTCTGTCTTTTTTTGGAGCTTTAATGTTATTATCGGAACATTATTGGTGGATATTTTAACCCCTTGGCAGATCGCTTTTTTCCGATGGTTTATCGCTTCGGTTTTAATTTTACCGTTTACATGGAAGTCTTTGCGGAAAAACTATTATACGATTAAACGCCACATGAGTTTGATTTTATGGGCGGCTTTTTGGGGAATCAGCTTCAGTAATACTTGTGTTTATTATGCGGCTCGAACGGTTCAACCCGTGACTTTATCTTTGATCGGAGCCACCGGTCCTTTGTTTTTGATTTTTTGGGATTGGTTAATTCGAAACAAAAAATTAAGCGGTCAGCAAATGACAGGCTTAGTGGTTACATTGATCGGTGTTATTTTTGTTATTTTATTTGCGCGTGCTGATAAGTTTGGCGATATTTCATGGCGTCAGGGTGATTTGTGGATGCTTGGAACCGCTGCCAGTTTCGGTTTTTACAGCTTTTTGGCTGCCAGAAAACCGTCCCATTTATCTCAGTTTTCTTTTTTAAGCGCTTGCCTGATTTGGGGAACAATCTTTACGATTCCTCCGTTTTTATACGATTGTTGGGCGCATCCCATTGCCAATTTAACGTTAGAAACATGGGGGATTTTGGTGTTTTTGGGGGTGTTTAATTCGTTTATTGCCTATTTATTTTGGAATTATGCATTGGAAAAAAGTGACACTTTTAAGGTGGGGTTAACCTATTATCTGATGCCTGTTTTTTCCACTTTAGAAGCGTGGATTTTATTGGGCGAAAAAATATCCGTATTACAATTGGTCGGAGCCGGTGTTATCTTAGGGGGTATTTTTTTAAGCAATTACCCCAAAAAAATTTAAAAATCAAATCTTTACCAATCGGGCTGATCCGTCCGGCATATCTTTTACGGTCCAACCTTTAGCTTTCAGATTGTCCCGTATTTCGTCAGATTTTTTCCAATCTTTGTTGGCGCGGGCAATTTTACGCGCATCTAAAAGGGCTTGTAATTCCGCATCAATCGTATAGGATTCTTCTTGCATCTGATTCATATTGAGCCCCAAGACCGTGTCCATTTCAGACAAAATGGTCCACTTGGTTGCATTATTTAAATCATTATTTTTAACTGCTTCCCACATGACTGCTAATGCTTGAGGCGTTGCCACATCATTAAAAATAGCAGTATCAAACTTGGCCAAAAATTCATTTTTCTTGGCTTCATCAATAGCGCCCGATAAATCCTTTTTGATTTCAATCACGCGCGCTTTTAAATTATTAAAAGCCGCTTGGGCAGAATCCAAAGCTTCCCATGTGAATTGTAAGGTGGAGCGATAATGTGCTGTCAAGGCCAAATAACGATACGCCAAAGGATTATAGCCTTTTTCCTTTAAGGCTGGAATTGTCAAAATGTTGCCCAAGGATTTGGACATTTTCATGTCTTTGAGTTGTAAAAATTCATTATGCACCCAATAATTTACCCATTTATGTCCGAAACACCCTTCGGATTGTGCTTTTTCGTTTTCATGGTGGACGGGGACATTGTCTACACCACCACAGTGGATATC
>CAMZEQ010000076.1 GCA_947305835.1 uncultured Alphaproteobacteria bacterium
GCTGTTGATATTTTGGACAAGTGTATTATAATCGTCAAAAAAAGCAAGAGAAAACGTAAAATGAATAAAATCATATACTTAGATGCCGCGGCAAGTGCGCTTAAACCCGAAACCGTGATAAAATCTGAAGGGGATTTTTTGCGTGAGTCTTATGCCAATGCGGGGCGGGGAATCTGTGCACGGGCGGTGGCGGTTGATGATATCGTTGCAAATGCGCGCAGCCGGGTTGCAAAATTTATAGGCGCAAAACCGAATCAGATTGTCTTTACATCGGGGGCAACCGATGGATTAAACAGAATTGTAAATATTTTGTCGCGTCAGCCTTGGTATTCCGAAATGTCTACTTTTGCTGTCTCGGACCTTGACCACCATTCGGCGCGTATGCCATGGGAAGAGTTAATGCACCTTGGTAAAATTCGTAAAATGTTCAAATGCGAATTAGATGAAAATTTTGATATAAAACTAAATGAAATTCCGAAAACAGATTTTTTAATTATAACCGCAATGTCTAATGTCCTGGGACGCGCGCAAGATGTTAAAAAAATAATTGCCGCCGCGCGAAATAAAAATCCAGATGTTGTTACTATTGTTGATGCATCGCAGTATGTTGTTCATAAAAAAATAGATGTGAAAAAATGGGACTGCGACTTCTTGGTTTTTTCTGGACATAAAATTGGCGCGGATACTGGAATTGGAATTTTATATATTCGTGATTCAGAAAAGTATTTCCCTGATAAATTTGGCGGTGGAATGGTGGCGAAAATTTCAGATACAAAATGGATTTTAAATGGTGCCCCCGAAAAGTGGGAGGCGGGTACATTGCCTTTGACCCAAATTGCGGGGTTGGTGCCGGCGATTGATTATTTGGAAAAGAATCGGCCAGATACAGATTTAATAAAATATGCCTATGATGAATTATCAAAATTGCCACGCATAAAAATTCTGACCAAACGCGATGATGCAATTTTAAGTTTCGTTGTTGATAATATGAATCCGTTGGATGTTGGAGCAATGTTGGGGGCATACAATATATGTGTACGCGTTGGAAATATGTGCGCATCTTGGATTCATCAATTGATGGGTGTGCCAGGTTCGATTCGTTTGTCAATTGGTTCGTGGAATACAATTGATGATATCAAGAATTTTATATCGGCAATAAAAAAGATTGTGAAATAAAATGGCATGGACAAAGGAAAATATTATCGCAGCACTTAAAACCGTATTTGACCCTGAAATTCCTGTGAATATCTGGGATATGGGGTTGGTTTATGATATTATTATATCGTCCGATTTGGTTGTGATAAAAATGACTTTTACCAGTCCGACATGCCCGATGATGGAAGATATTTTGAATCAGGTTAAAACGGCGGTATCAAATGTTGTCGCGCCAACACCGGTTAGGGTTGATTTGGTTTGGGAACCGGCATGGGATTTGTCGCGTATGTCTGATGCCGCGCGATTGGAATTAGATTTAACAAACAGTGGGTGGTAAATCATGACATTTGAACAAATAAAACATTTATTAGATATGACAGATAATCCCGCGATGCGTTTGGAAATGGTAATGGATATTGGGCGCGATTTAGAACCGGCACCGGCGGGGGCCGATTGTACCGAGATAACGGGATGCGCGTCATTTGTTCAAATATGTCGTGATGGCGACAAATTTTATGGTACTGCCGATTCGGCAATTGTGCGTGGAATTGTGGCGATATTCATATCGATTGTTGATGGAAAAACCCCTGATGAAATTAAAAAAATCAATTTAGAAAAAATGTTTGCTGATTTAAAAATCAATGTCGGGGCGGCACGATTGAACGGTATAAATTCTATGATTCGTTTTTTCAAGAATTTGTGATAAAATAGGGTGGTAAGAATTTAATCGGAATATATAAAATGAACGAAGACGAAAAGATGTTTCGCATCGGTATAGGGATGCTTATCGTGATGGTTGTGGTAACGGTCGCGCTTCAGGTGTGTTATCGCGCGCAAAATCGTGAACGTGAACGTGTGCGTCGTGAAATTATCCAGACTCAGCAAGATATTGCTGTGTCCCAGGCAAAGTTTGCTTCGCTGGTTCGGCCCGAAAGTTTAAGAAACTTGGTGTCGGGTGCAGTGCCACGGGCCGAGGTCATAAGTTTTCATAAATCTGTTGAAATTGGCGAATTACCCGATAGAAGGCGTAGGAGGAAACGCATTGGGGCATAAACGGTTGAGAGTGGTTTATGCAGTGTTTTTAATTGCTTTTGGTATTTTTGCTGTGCGGACATTACAATTGGCAATCCAAGGAACAAATCGTGTTCGTCCCGTTGGGGCAGATGGTTCGTGGGGTGTAAGTCGCGCCGATATTGTTGACCGCAACGGTGATATATTGGCGAAGAATGTTATGTCTGGTCATATAACGCTGCGGCCACATCAGGTAAAAAACAGGGATGCAGTTGCGCAATTGATTCATGAAATATTTCCGTATGAATATTCTGTAAATGATATTTTCAAATTGTTGGATTCGGGGCGTCGGTTTATTTATATCAAAAAATATGTTTCGGATTCTGTACGGGAAAAAATCACATCCGCCAAGATTGCCGGATTGGACATCGAATCGATTCAGGCTCGGCGTTATCCGAAACGCAGACTGTTTTCACATGTTGTCGGATTTGTCGGTAATGATGGACATGGGGTGGAGGGGGTAGAGCGCACTCATGATGCCTATCTGCGCGATAGCAATACTCCGTTACAATTATCATTGGATTCAAGAATTCAATCGGTCTTTTATGAACAGTTATCTGCAGCGATGCAAAAATATCGGGCAAAAAGTGCGATGGGTTTGCTTATGAATTCCAGCACAGGTGAAATGATAGCGATGGTTTCGTTGCCAGACTTTGATCCGGAAAATTTAGGTGTTGATTCTGCGGCGCGACGCAGTTTTATGCCTATGCGTGGTGTGTTTGAAATGGGGTCTATTTTCAAAGTCTTTAATACCGCAATGGCGATGGAAAATGGTATCAAGAAGGAATACTATGTCAAAGAACCGTTTAAAATTCGTGATAAATTCGGTCGTGTCGCGGCGACAATTCATGATGTGCGTAGTTTCCGTCCACCGCGTCCGAATCTGAGTGTAGAAGAAATAATGTTGCATTCATGTAATGTGGGCAGTGTTCAAATTGCGCTGGATTTGCCCGATGGAACGCAACCCGAATTCTTTCATCGTATCCATTTGGATGAACCGTTAAATTTGGAATTTGGAAAAACAGAAAAACCATTGGTGCCACGTAAATGGGGGCCGACCGAACGTGCAACGGTATCTTTTGGTCATGGTATTTCCGTTACACCGATGCATTTGTTGTTGGCGGTAAACTCTATGACAAATGGTGGAATTTATATTTATCCAACATTACAAAAACGGAATTTTGGTCCACTGCGTGGCGAACGCGTTTTGTCGGATGAAATATCATCGCGCCTGAGGGGGATAATGTTGCGTATCGCCGAAGAAACAACCGCCAAACAGGCACGAATTGCGGGAATACAAATTGGTGGTAAAACCGCAACGGCGGAAAAACGCGTAAATGGGACTATCGATAAGTTTAAAAATTTAACTGCCTTTGTGGGAATATTTCCAGTTGCCGCACCTCAATATATTATTTTGGTTATATTGGACGAACCCAAAGGCACAGAAGACACATACGGTTTACGGACGGCGGCATGGAATGCTGTGCCGACCGCTGGAAAAATTTTGGACAGCATACTGCCATTGCTATTTGAATAAATTTGTATTATAATTGTTCCGATAATAAAAAAAGAGAATTGCGTTGAGAAAGATAGTGGAAAAATCCGTGCTTGGACGTGCATGGGTTGTGGCGGATAGCGATAATTATTCAAACGGCAATGAAGATGATTTGTTGCGTCAT
>CAMZEQ010000077.1 GCA_947305835.1 uncultured Alphaproteobacteria bacterium
TTTCTTTTTTATTTGGCTGATTTAGCAAAAACACGAAGTTTCCGCCCGCTCGGATCAACATTCAAAAAAACTTCCTGTCCGGGATGAATGCGTTCTTGCATAATCAATAAAGAAAGCGGTGTTTCCACTTGCTCTTGAATTAAGCGTTTCAAGGCGCGTACCCCGAATTTGGATGCAAATACTTCGTCCACAAACCAATCTTTTGCTTTTTCATCAACCGTCACGTTATAATTGATGGCTTTGGCGCGTTTTAAAAGTTTACCCAAATGAATTTCCACGATTTTACGCAAATGTTCGGGTTTTAATTGATGGAAAGACACGATATCGTCCAAACGGTTTAAAAATTCAGGACGGAAATATTCGGTAAGCTTTGCCACACGCTGATAACTGGGTAAAGTTGCCCCGACGTTAGAGGTCAAAATGATAATCGTATTCCTGAAATCAACCGTAACGCCTTTACTGTCCGTCAAGCGACCTTCATCCAACAGCTGTAACATCAAGTTCAAAATGTCCAAATGAGCCTTTTCAATTTCATCAAACAGCACCACTTGAAAAGGCTTCAAACGGATGGCTTCGGTCAATAAACCGCCGCGTTCAAATCCCGGTGAGCCCGGTGGCGGACCGATCAAACGCGTAACGGAAGAACGTTCCATATATTCTGACATATCAATACGCAATAAAGCCGTTTCATCATTGAACATAAAATCCGCCAAAGATTTGGCCAATTCTGTTTTACCGACACCGGTTGTACCAACGAATAAAAACGAACCAATGGGACGGTTAGGGTCTTGCAACCCGGAACGTGCTCTGCGTAAAGCATTGGCCACCACGATGACGGCATTATCTTGACCGACGACCCGTTCTTTTAATAAATCTTCGGCACGCGCCAAGCGAGCTTTATCATCCGCATCCACTTTTTCGACAGGAATTCCGGTCCAATTCGTAATTGTTCTGAAGCAAAAATCTTGGGTCAAAGAATTTGCTGCTTCATCTACCTCACCGCGTGCAATATCCATCATCAAAAGGCTTGCCGAATCATCCAATAAATCCAATGCTTTTTCCGGAAAAGCTCTTTGTTTGACATAGCGTCCCGTTAATTGACAGGCCGTTTTTATGGTATCATCCGGAATTTGAATATTATAATGTTCTTCCAATGCACCTTTTCGTTCCGTACAAATTTGGATACTTTCTTCCAAAGTCGGTTCTTCCAGCAATAAAGGCTGTAAATGTGCCATAACGGCGGCATCTTTTTCCAAATGTCCCACATAACTCAAAGTATCTGTTTCAATCAGGCAGTTCACCTGATCTGAGGTCAGACACAGTTTTAAAAACTTGGCCGGCTCACGATTTTCCGGATTTGTCTCCATGGCAATCAAAAAGCTGATATCTTGCAAATACAAAAGCTTTTGTCCTTGGCTGGCAATGATTGTTTGCAAAACATTTTTAACCAATTCGGCATATTCGGCATCTGTTTTTGTATCCAACATGATTTTAGCAACATCTAGGCCCATAACTTCACGAGATTGCATATATTCAGGGGCATTTTCGGATGCCATAAAACAGATCAATCCCTTTAACAATGCGGTTTTACCGATACCGCTGGGCCCCACGACGACCGGGTTATTTTTTGTGTTTCTGAGCAACACATGAATCAATCGTTCCAATTCCTTTTCGCGTCCCACTAATTCCGGGAATTCACCCGCTTTGGCAGCTTGTGTATAATTAATCAGGTATTGTGTAAAATCTGTTTCAGCCATGTTTAATCCTCGAATCCGAAATGTTCAAACGGTTTATTTTCATCCAACCAATCTTGTGCTTGCAAAAAATCATCATCCGAAAGGGCTGTATCTGTTAAAGTAATGAAGGCATCATAATTGCTGCCATACATGCCGACTTTCATAAAAGCATCATTTTGAGAACCCCAAATATAGTTTTTGGGATCATTGGGAGTGCCGAATTTATTAAAGACGGCATTTAAAAAAGCTTCCTGACGATTTATTTTTCTTTGTGTATTTGCCTGAGTAAAGTTTAATGAATTATCGCCTTTGTTTTCGTAATGAATATTCCATACACGATTATCTGTCGCAGGTGAAGAAAAATTGAATTCGATAAATTCACGTGTTTTGGGGCGCGCTATTTTTAATGAAGACAAATAGGATGTCCTGTTGGCGTTACTGATTTTTGAAATACAGGCGCGGATTTTTTCAGGGGCTCTTATTCCGTAACTTTTACATAAACTTTCATAATAGCCGGTACGGAATTTTGACACAGCATCTTTGGATGCAATAACCTTATAATTGTTTTCATGTGCCAGAGCCAAAACTTCTTCTGGGCTCATTCCCAAATAGAATCCTTCCAATTCAAAAGTGCGGACATCCGGGAAATCGGCAATACCTCCCGTCATATCGGTATTCCATTCGGAATTGACAGAAATGCCGATGCCTTGAGTGCGTGTATTGACTGGTTTTTGCGGTTGAACAGGTTGAATATCCGTATCGGTTAAATCGATTTTCAAGCTGGGTGCCGGTGGCGGCAGTACCTCCAATACATTCAAAGGTCCGGAAGCATTTGACCCCAAATTGGGTTGGTCAGGATTTGATTTACTGAATTTGATGGGCTTTGAAGCATTTTGGGTTGTTGCCTTTTGTTTTGATGTGATATCCTTCGGGGCAGCCGTGTAAGTTTCATCCGCAAACAAAAAAGGAATTTCATCCACCTGTGCCCAAACGCACGGAACAAAAAGCAAAGTTGCAACAAAACAAAAACCTTTGTACAGCATTTTTCCCTTGACCTTTAAATCTGTTTTTGATACCCTATATTTCATAACAGTCTACAGTGTGGCTGAAATTCAAAGGAAAATCAAGTAAAAAATGTTTAAAAGTGTTCAGATTTTTAAAATCGCTTTACTTTCCTGTTTATTGGTTGGTTGCGCCGGGGCCAGTTATTCACCCGAACGGCCGGTTGAACATGAGAATGATCCCTTGGAACCTGTTAATCGGACCGTTTTGTCATTCAATGATGTGATGGACACATATGTTTTGCATCCGGTTGCCCAAGGGTACAGATTTATTGTGCCTGAATTTATCCGCCGTTCTGTCAGCAATTTTTTTGCGACATTGAATCAGCCGGCTTACTTTATGAATGCTTTATTACAGGGCCAAATGAAGGATGCGGCTTCAATTTTGGGACGTACGAGCGTGAATTTAACTTTCGGTTTTTTTGGTCTTTTTGATGTGGCGACTGAGGCCGGGATTCCCAACCCGGAAAATGATTTTGGCCAAACATTGGCCAAATGGGGATGGCATGACGGCGGTCCTTTTTTGATGTTGCCGTTTTTGGGGCCATCCAACGTTCGTGATGCTATCGGGACGGGTGTCGATATGGCGGCTGATCCGGTTTATTGGCGTTTGCGTCATAGTGATGAAGATGTTTTGCTTTATGGCCTGTATGCGTTGAACGGCATTCAAAAACGTGAAGGAGTTTTGGATTTGACGGATAATTTAAAAGCGTCTTCCACGGACTACTATGCGTCAATGCGTACGATGTATCAGCAAAATCGACGCAAGAAAATTAATCAAGTGGTTCCCAAATTGGCGGACGAAACGCCTGATTATGAATTTGAATTTGAAATTGAAGATGAATCTTTTGTGTTTGATGAATTTGATGATTTTTTTATAATGAAAGAGTTTTCAAACAGATGCGATTCTATATCAAATAAAGAAAATTTTAAAAAAATTGATAAAATGATTAACTACACAATGATTATCACA